>CAYQGF010000175.1:0-7687 GCA_964416885.1 uncultured Iamiaceae bacterium | reverse complement strand
CGGGGATGTCCTCGACGCCCTCCATCAGCTGCACCAGCCAGTCGCGCTGGTCGGGCCGGGCCGGAGCGAAGCCGACGCCGCAATTGCCCATCACCACCGTGGTGACCCCGTGCCAGCCCGACGGCGACACCTCCGGGTCCCAGGTGACCTGGCCGTCGTAGTGGGTGTGGATGTCGACCCAGCCCGGGGTCACGAGGCGCCCGTCGGCGTCGATCTCCCGGTGACCGGGGCCGACGTCGGTGCCGACGGCGACGATGTGCTCGCCGTCGACGGCCACGTCGGCGGTGTAGCTCGGCCCACCGCGGCCGTCGGCGATGCGTCCGTTCCGGACGACGAGGTCGTGCACGATGACTCCTAGGAGGGGGTGAGGGCCAGGAGGGTGGCCCGGTCGGGACCGGCGGGCGGCTCGGGCAGCGGATAGGACTCGGGGTCGCCCATGATCTCCATGGCCTTGGTGAGGAACTCCGGGTCGGTCATCAGCTCGCTCGGCGTGGCCAGCATGTTCATCAGGCGGAGGATCCCACGGCCGACGACCGGGTCGCGCCCGCCGGCCGCGAACACCCGGAACACGGCCTTGTGGGCATCGTGGGCGGCCGAGTCGGCCGTGGCCTCCGACCCGGCGGCTCGGATCGCCGCGCCGCCGGGGTCGGCACCCATGGCGTCGCCCTGCACCGCCAGCGTGAACCACGGCTCGGTGTGGGTGCGGCAGGCGGCCTCGTAGGCCCGGCTGCGGGCGTCGGGGTCGTCGGGGTGGGCGGCGAGGGCGTCGACCAGCAGCCCGGCCTGGAGCAGGGCCAGCGAGCAGCCCCGCCCGTAGATCGGGTTGGTGCAGGTGTGGGCGTCGCCGAGGGCGTGGAGCCCGGCGACGACCGGGCGGCCGTCGGCGTCGACGAAGCGGCGGAGGCGGTTGATCAGCCCACCCATCGGGAGCACCCCGGTGGCGGGGGTGACGTCACCCTGGGCGAACAGTGCGGCCGGCCCGGGCAACTGGTCGGCCACCTCGTGGTAGCGGTCGGGGTCGGCGAGCAGGGCGCGCATCTCGGCATCGTCGGTGCGGACGGCGAGGGTGATCGAGAAGGCATCGGCGTCGCCCGGGAAGGCCAGGTACTTCACGAAGCCGTGGTCGCCGGCCAGCCGCACCTCGGGGTCGACGTCCGTGGCCACGCCGCCGGGCCGGGAGTACCAGCGGGTCATGTAGACCAGCCCGCTCTCGTGGACCTCCTCGGCGACCTCGACCCCGACGGCGGCCAGCCATTCGGGCACGACGCTGCGCCGCCCGGTGGCCAGGACCACGACGTCGGCGTGCAGCTCGGTGCCGTCGTCGAGGACCAGGCCGGTGACCGTCGGGACGGCGCCGGGCTCGCCGGGGTCGGCGGGCTCGGCGGTCAGGCCGGCGACGCCGGCGCCGGTGCGGACGGTGACGCCGGGCTCGGCGGCCACGGCCCGGCGGAGCACCCACTCCAAGGTGGTGCGCCGGGCGGCCAGGACGACGAGCTCCTCGTCGCCGGGCCGGGCCTCGCCGAGCAGCCCGGTCAGCGGGAGGGCGATGGCCCCGGCGGCCACGAACTCGTCGTGGACGTCGGGCAGGCGCTCCTGCAGCTCGGAACGGAGCCGGGCCAGGAGGCCGTGGGAGTGGCGGGCCTGGGGCGCGCCCTGGCGTTGGGCCGCGAAGGCGGTCTCGACGTCGGGCGCCGGCGTCAGGTCGTCGCGCTCGACCACCGTGACGGCGTGACCCTGGCGGGCGAGGAGCAGCGATGCCGCCAGGCCCCCGATCCCGCCTCCCACCACCAGCACGTCGGCCATCGGCCCCTCGCTCTCACAATCTTGGCAACGGGCGTTGCCAGACTGGAACCGTAGTCGGTGGCAACGGACGTTGCCAAGAGGCGTAGCGTGGCGCCGTGCCCTCCGCGACCCACTCGACCCCGGCGCCGCAGCGCTGGGCCGGGCTGTCGTCCGACGACCGCCGGGCGGCACGGCGGGAGCTCCTGGTCGCCACCGCCTTCGACCTGCTCGGCACCGAGGGCGACGGGGGCACGACCGTCCGAGCGGTGTGCGCCCGCTCCCGGCTCAACCCCCGCTACTTCTACGAGAGCTTCACCGACCGCGACGAGCTGCTCGTCGCCGTGTACGAACAGCAGGTCACCGAGCTGGCCGACCTGCTCGCGGCGCGGCTGGCCGAGGGCGGCGCCGACGAGGAGACCTTCACCCGCACCGGCGTCGAGACCGTCGTCCGCTTCGTGGCCGAGGACCCCCGACGGGCCAAGGTCCTCTACACCGAGGCCCTCGGCAACGAGGCCCTGGCCCGGCGGCGCAACCAGACCCTCCACGACGTGGGCGCCTCGCTCACCGCCCTGGGCCGCGAGCGCCTCGGTCCCCCGCCCGAGGGCGAGACGATCGGCGAGGTCGCGGCGTCGCTGCTGGTCGGCGGGTTGACCGAGTCGATCGTGGCCTGGCTCGACGGCCACCTCGCCGTCACCCTCGACCAGTTGGTCGACGACCTCACCGCCCTGTTCCTCGCCACCACCGCCTCGACCCGCGCCATCGCCACGGCCCGGGCCCGCACCCGCTGACTCCCCCCTCCCGCCCCCGACCCGCCGAACTTTGAGCGGGTAGGACCGCTCCGCGGAACAGATCACTCAAAGTTCGGAGCCCGAACCGACCAGATGTGGCGTTCGTCACGTAGTGTCGACGCACGGTCGCGTCACGAGCATCGGGGGCCCTCGTGGCCATGGGGGTCCTCCTCGGCGCGTGTGGGGGCGGGGCCACGGCGACGAGGGCGACCGGCACCGCCCCGACAGCGACGGTGCGCGCCGAGGCCCCGGCCACCGTCGTCCCCTCGGCGTCGGCGGCGCCCCGGACCTCCACCACGTCCACGACGACCACGACGACGACCACGACGGCTCCCCCCGAGGTGGTGCGGACCCTCGCCTTCGGCGGCGAGGTGCTGGCCCACCTGCCGGTCGACGCCGCGGCCCGCCGCTACGGCGAAGCCACGGGGGTGCCGTACGACTTCGGCCCGATGCTCGCCCCGCTCGCCCCGCTCCTGGGTGTGGTCGACCTGGCCCTGTGCCACCTGGAGACACCGCTGGTGGGCGAGGGCCAGGCGGTCACCGGCTACCCGTCGTTCCACGCCCCTCGGGAGGTGGCGACGGCGATCGCCGGGGCCGGCTACGACGGCTGCTCCACGGCGTCGAACCACAGCCTCGACGGCGGCCGCGCCGGCATCGACGCCACGCTCGGCACCTTCGACGCCCTGGGCCTGGGCCACGCAGGGACGGCCCGCTCCCCCGAGGAGGACATCGCCCCCCGGCTCTACGACCTCGACGGCGTGGTCGTCGCCCACCTGGCCTACGCCTACGGGTTCAACGGCTACGAGCCACCGGCCGACGCGCCCTGGGTCGTCGACCGCATCGACCCCGGCGTGATCGCCCGCGACGCCGCCGCGGCCCGGGCGCTCGGCGCCCAGCTCGTCGTCGTGAGCCTCCACTGGGGCTCGGAGTACCGGCACGAGCCCGACGCCTTCCAGCGCGACACCGCGGCCGCCGTCACCGCCATCGGCGACGTCGACCTGGTCGTCGGCCACCATGCCCACGTCGTCCAGCCCATCGAGGTGGTCGGTGGCCGCTGGGTGGTGTTCGGCCTCGGCAACCAGCTCAGCAACCAGCCCGACGACGACACCCGGGACGGGCTGACGGTCGTGGTGACGGTGGCCGGCCCGGCCGGGGGAGCGATGGCGGTCCGGGGGATCGAGGCCGTCCCGACGTGGAACGCCCGCGGCAGCTACGAGGTCCTGCCCACGGCTGCGACCCTCGCCCGGCCCGACCTCGACCCCGCCCTCCGGGCCGAGGTCCAGGCCAGCCAGGACCGGACGATGGCCGTCGTCAACGCCAGCGGCGCCGGCATCCCCCTCCGCCCGGCCGCCTGACCCGCCACCTTCGTACGGAACCCCGCAGGATGATGCGGAGTCCGTCCAAAGCTCGGGCGTTGCGGGCCGTGTCACCCCGGGGGCGTGAGGCCGGCGGTGGGGACGGCCCACAGGTCGTGGGCCAGGTCGAGGAGGGCGGCGGCCAGCGGGGCGGCGGACGGGCCGACCGGGAGGGGTGCCTCCGTCGTCGTGAGGCGGGCCAGGACCACACCCCCGGAGGCGGCGTCACCCACGACGATCTGCCCGTGGGCCGCCTCGGCGGGCCCGGCGACCCGGACGGAGTGCCCGTCGACCACGACATCGACCGAGGTCGGTCCGCCGGGCGGGACGGCGTCGAGCACGCGTGCGACCCGGAGCATCCGGACGTCGTCCGCCGCGGGCCGGTAGGTCGCCTCGACGGCCGCCGCGGTCAGGACGTCGTCGCCGACACGGGCCGCGACCGCGGCCTGGACCAGCCCGATGTGCGGGACCCGGCCGTCGACCGGCAGGGCGCTGAACCCGCCCGACTGCCGGGCGTTGACCTCGGTGGCGACCCAGCCGTCGGCGGCCACGATGCCGTCGATCGAGAAGCAGCCCCGGTACCCCACCCGGCGCCGCAGCTCCTCCCCCACCCGGGTCGCCGCCGCCTCCATCGCCGCCCGGACGTCGGCCGGCGGGTCGTACAGCGAGGCCAGCCCGGAGTAGACGAGGTGTCGGCCTCGGCGCAGCACCACGTTCTCGACCGGGCGGAGGACGGCCACCCCGTCGCCGGTGACCATGGCGCCGATGCTGCACGGGATGCCCTCGACGAAGGGGGCGACGCGCACCCGCCCGACCCCGTCGCCCCGGGCCCCGGCGAAGGCGTCGACCACCTCGGCCGCGGCCGTCCGGGCATCCGGCGCCGCGACCCAGCGCACGCCCTCGGCTCCACCGTTGCGGCCCCCGGCGGCGACGACCACACCGTTGCCCCGGTCGAGCCGGGCCGCCGCGCCCGCCGCCTCGTGTGGCCCCACGACCTCGTGTGGCGGCGTGGGCACCGCCACGGCGGCCAGCAGGGCGTCGACGGTGGCCTTGTCCTCGACCGCGGCCCAGGCCGCGGTCCGCCCGCCGATGACCGGACGGCCGCCGAGGGTGGCGGCGACGGTGAAGGGGTTGGAGATTACCAGCGCCCGCCGGTGCGGGTCCCAGGCGTCGACGAGGGCGTGGTGGTCGGGCGTCAGGCGGTCGGCCAGGTCCTCCAGGGCCAGGATCTCCTCGGTCATCGTCCCGCTGGTCAGCCCCAGCACCACGCCCTCGACCCCGTCGACCGCCGCCCCCGCCCCCTCGGTGGCAGCGACCATGAAGACGCGGCCGGCACCGTGGTCGCGCACGGCGTCGACCCATGGGCCGATCCCGCGGGCCACCGGCGTGAGGAGGACGACGTCCCGCCCGCCGACCAGGTCGTCGAGCACCGTCCGCACCGCGTCGTCCATGCCCGAGTGTGCCGTCCCCCATCCGGGCCGACCGTCCGATTTCGGGCCCCTCGCACCGCCCATGAGCGCGAACTTTGAGTGCTTTGTTCCGCTAGGCGGTCCTACCCGCTCAAAGTTCGGGCTAGAGGCGGGTGCGGCGGGGGACGGGGCCGACGGCGACGACCGTCGGCTCGCCGGCCAGGCGGCGGGCGGCCGCGGCGACCTGCTCGGGGGTGACCCGGCGGTACTCGTCGATCCAGTCCTCGGCCGGCCGGGCACCACCCCGCTCCAGCTCGCCCAGGGCCGCCCACCACGCCCGGGACCCGGTGTCCTCCAGGGCGAGGGTCGACGAGCCGGCCAGGTAGCCGACGGCGACCTCGACCTCCCGCTCGCTCGGCCCGTGGGTGGCCAGCCGCTCGACCTCGGCCGCGATCGTGGCGCGCACCGGGCCGACCGCCTCCGCCGAGCAGCCGGCGTAGGCGGCCAGGTGGCCGACGTCGGAGTAGAGCGCCAGCGAGGCGTCGACGGCATAGGCCAGGCCCCGCTCGTCGCGCACGGTGCGGAACAACCGGCTGGCCGGGCCGCCGCCGATGATGTGGGCGGCGACGGCGAGGGGAACCCGGGCCGTCGGCGTGACCGGCCCGAGGGGCCACCCCATCACCAGGCTCACCTGCTCGCCCCCCTGCCGGACGACCTGCGACGACGACGGTTGCGGGGCGGGCTGCTGCCGCAGGGGTCGCCGGCTGCGGGGATGGGCGCCGTCGACGGCGTCCCAGGCCGCCACCTGCTCGACCACGGCGTCGTGCTCGACCGCACCAGCGGCGACCACCACCATGGCGTCCGGGTGGTACTCGGAGGCGTGGAAGTCCGCGATGGTGCCCGGCCCCAGCGCCCGGAGGGTGCCCCGGTCGCCGATCACCTCCCGGCTGAGCGGGTGGTCGCCGTAGATGGCGGCGTTGGTGAGCGTGTGGGCCCGGTCCTCGGGGTCGTCGAGGGCCTGGGCCAGCTCCTCGAGGATCACCTTGCGCTCGACCTCGACCTCGTCGGGCCGGATGGCGGGCCGCAGGAGCAGGTCGCCGACCAGGCCGACGGCGAAGTCGACATCGGGGCCCGGGACCCGGAGCTGGACCGCGGTGCGCTCCCGGTCGGTGAAGGCGTCGAGCTCACCGCCCCGGGCGTCGACGGCCTCGGCCACCGACGCCGACGAGCGCTCGACGGTCCCCTTGCACAGCAGGTGCTCGAGGAAGTGCGACACCCCGGCCTGCGAGGCGGCCTCGTCACGCCCGCCCACGCCCACCACGGCGAGCACCGTGGCCGACAGCGCGGACGGGACGCGGTCGGTGACCACCCTGCGCCCGGAGGCCAGGGTGGTCACCCGCAGGTCGGAAGCCGGGAGATCCCTCAGCGACGGCGACGGCGGCGACCGCCGCCCTCGGAACCGCGCTCCCCGCCGTTGCGGGGGCGGTCGTCGCCGGCCGGGCCCAGGTCGCCGAACTCGGCGGCCACCTCGGCATCGAAGGCATCCTCGAAGGACACCTCCTCGGCCGCCGGGGCACCGCTGTCGGACGAGTCCCGGCCGCCGCGACCACCACGGTCGCCACGGTCACCGCGATCGCCACGGTCCCGGTCGCGCCCGCCGTCACGGTCGCCGCGGGGCTTGCGCTCCTCCGGCGGCATGTCGGCGGGGGTCAGGCTGACCTTGCCGTTGGGGTCGACGTCGTCGACCCGGACCTCGATCTCGTCGCCCAGGTTGAGGACGTCCTCGACCCGGTCGATGCGCTTGCCCCCACCCAGCTTGGAGATGTGGACCAGACCGTCGCGGCCCGGGAGGATGTTGACGAACGCCCCGAACTTGGTGACGTTCACGACCCGGCCGGTGTAGACGGCGCCGACCTCGGCGGTGGGCGGGTCGAGGATCAGCTTGATCTGACGCTCGGCCTCGGCCACGGCGCCCCGGTCGGTGGAGCCGATGGCGACCGTGCCGACGGTGCCGTCGTCGTCGACGGAGATGTCGGCGCCGGTCTCGGCCTGGATGGCGTTGATGACCTTGCCCTTGGGGCCGATGACCTCGCCGATCTTGTCGATCGGGATCTCGAAGCTGATCATCTTCGGCGCCGTCTCGCCCACGTCCTCGCGGGGCGCGGGGATGGTCGCGTTCATGATCTCGAGGATCTGCATCCGGGCCTCACGGGCCTGGTCGAGGGCCCCGGCCAGGACGTCGGCGGGGAGGCCGTCGATCTTGGTGTCGAGCTGGAGGGCGGTGATGAACTCCTCCGTGCCGGCGATCTTGAAGTCCATGTCGCCGAAGGCGTCCTCGGCCCCGAGGATGTCG
>CAYQGF010000174.1:0-7707 GCA_964416885.1 uncultured Iamiaceae bacterium | reverse complement strand
GGCGACGACGGCCCGTCGCACCACGGCGTGCTCGACATGGTGCTGCTGTCCAAGGTGCCGGGCATGACGATGTTCGCCCCGTCGTCGTACCAGGAGCTCCAGCAGCAGCTCCACGACGCGCTGGAGATCACGTCGGGCCCGGTCGCGCTGCGCTGGGCCAAGACGGCCTGTCCGCACGTCGAGGAGGGCGAGGTCGGTTCCGGGCTCCGGGGCCGGAAGGTCCGGTCGGGCACCGACGTGTGCCTGGTCGGCGTGGGCAAGATGCTCGCCACCTGCGTCGAGGCCGCCGCGGTGCTGGAGGAGGAGGGCATCTCGGCCACGGTGTGGGACCCGCGGGTCGTCCACCCGCTCGATCCCGCCCTGGTCGCCGATGCCGCCTCGCACGCCGCCGTGGTCTGCATCGAGGACGGCTACCGCGACGGTGGCATCGGCATGACCCTGCGCGACGAGGTCGAGGAGCTCACGCTCGACCGTCCGGTCGCCGAGCGTCCGACGGTGCGGGTCCTCGGCGTGCCCACCCGGTACATCGCCCACGCCAAGCCCGACGCCATCCTGGCCGACCTCGGCCTCGACGTCGCCGGCGTCGTCGCCGACGCCCGCCGCGCCCTCGGCCGCTGACGTCGGTCTGGCTCGTCCGTCTCACGGCGGCCCCGAACATGGTCACCGCGCCACCCATCTGGTGGCGCGCTGACCACCTTCGGCCCAACTTGGTCAACGCGCCACCGATCCGGTGGCGCGCTGACCACCTTCTCGGCGCGAGGTAGAGCACGACGCCCACGGGGTAGGCCGGACGAGCCGCTGCGGCGGGTCACTTCCCCCTCCCCAGCCCTCGACCGAGGAGGCCATCGTGGCCGACCCCCGCACCGCCCACCGTCGGCTGGCGCGCCTGACCGCCCGCCAGCACGGCTTGTTCACCCGCACCCAGGCCCGCGAGTGCGGGCTGACCGACCGCCAGGTCGACCGTCGGCTGAGGAACGGGCTCTACGTCCCGCACCGCACCGGCGTCCTTCTCGTCGCCGGCGTGCCTCCGTCCTGGGAGCAGTCCGTGCAAGGGGCCGTCCTCGCCTGCGGGCCGGAGGCCATGGCCGCCGGGCCGACCGCGGCTCGGGTCTGGGACCTGTCACCTCGCCCCTCCCCCCAGGGCATCCACGTGCTCACGCCGACCTCGGCCGGCCGGGCTCGAAGGCCGGGGATCGTGGCGCGGCGGTCGTCGATCCTGGTCCCGGCCGATCGGAGCCAGCGTCACGGCATCGACGTGACGAGCCCGGCGCGCACGCTCGCCGACTGCGCCCGCGACCTGGCCGCGGACGAGGTCGCCGCAGCGCTCGACAACGGGCTCCGTCGCAACCTCCTGACGCTCGAAGCCATGCGGTCCACCGCAGCCCGGCTGATGACCCCGGGCCGGCCACGGACCACGCTCGCCCGAGTGCTCGCCCTGAGGCTGCCCGGCTACGACCCCGGCGACTCGGACCTGGAGGTCGACGCGCTGGCCCGCATCCGCCGGGCCGGCCTCCCCCCGCCGGCCCAGCAGCACCCGGTCGTCGTGGAGGGCCGGACGCTCCACATCGACCTCGCCTACCCGGACCTCATGATCGGGATCGAGCTGGACGGATGGGAATGGCACCGTCACCGCGTGTCGTTCGACCGCGACCGTCGCCGCCTGTCGTGGCTCGCGGCGGGTGGTTGGGCCACGCTCGTCCCGACGAGCGAGACGATCGACGACCTCGTCCCGCAGCTACGCCAGCTGATCCCCCGGCGACAGGCGCTGCTCGCGGGCGCCTCGTGAGGTGGTCAGCGCGCCACCTATCTGGTGGCGCGCTGACCACCTTCGGCCCAACTTGGTCACCGCGCCACCGATCGGGTGGCGCGGTGACCACCTTGCCGGCGGTGGAGCGGGGGGAGTCGGGCCGGGGCGAGACCGTCTGACAGGGTGGCGGGGCCATGGGTGCCCTGTTCGCGACGCTGTCGAGCCTGCTGTGGGGGACGGGCGACTTCCTCGGGGGGACGCTGAGCCGGCGGGTGCACCCCGTCGCGGTGATCCGCTCCGCCCACGCCATGGCCGCCGTGGTGCTGGTCGTGGTCGTGACGGTGGCCGGCGAGTGGGGGCGGGGCGGGGCGATCGGGTGGGGGATGGCCTCCGGCGTGGTCGGGGCGACCGGGCTCGCCCTCTTCTACGCCGCCCTGGCCCGGGGGACGATGGGCGTGGTCGCGCCGATCGGGGCGACGGGGGTCGTCGTCCCGGTCGCGGTCGGGCTGGCGCAGGGGGATGCGCCCGGGGCCGCGGGGCTGGCGGGCATCGTCGTCACGATCGTCGGGGTGGTGCTCGTCTCCGGGCCGGAGCGGGCCGGGGCCACCGACGTGGCGCCGAGCAGCACCCTGGTCCCGCCGGTCGACACCGAGGCCCACGCCGACGAGCCCGTTCCCCCCGGCCACCGCGGCACCGTCGGGCCGGTCGCCCTGGCCCTCGGGGCGGCGGCGGGGTTCGGCGTCGGGCAGGTGCTGATCGCCGAGGGCTCGGACCACAGCGTCGCCCTCGCCCTGCTCGCCATGCGGGCGACCACGGCGGTCGGGGCGACGGTGCTCCTCGCCAGCCTGCTCGCGGCCGCGGCCCGGCCCGAGCGACGCGACCGCGGGACCGTGGCGGTGATCGCCGCCACCGACACCACCGCGGTGGGCGCCTTCGCCCTGGCCACGACGCTCGGCGCCCTGTCGGTCAGCGCGGTGCTGGCGTCGCTCTACCCGGCGGTGACGGCCGCCCTGGCCTGGCGGGTCCACGGCGAGCGGCTGCGGCGGGTCCAGGTCGTCGGGGCCGGCATCACGCTGGTGGGCATCGCCCTCCTCGCCGCCGGCTGAGGAACCGAGCGACAGGCGAGGCGAGACGGGACGAGACGCCCCGGGGCTACTCGAAGGGGCTCTGGGCGTAGAAGGGGTTCTCGCCGGCGTCGTGGTCGGTCGTGTCGACGACCTCGGTGACCTCGGGGATCCACTCGAGGATCGCCTTCTCGATGCCCTCGCGGAGGGTGATGGCGCTGATGGCGCACCCCTGGCAGCCCCCGCCCATCGAGATGAACGCCTGGCTGCCCTCGACCTTCACCAGCTCGGCGTGGCCGCCGTGCGAGGCCAGCGCCGGGTTGACGTGGGCGTCGAGCAGCTGGCGGACCTTCTCCTCCGGGGTGCCCGTGAGCTCGATGGTGCCGTCCATGCCGAGCGGGTCGGGCCGGTTGGGGTTGCGGAGGACGAGCCCGCCCTGGCCCTCGCGGGTGGGCACGTCGAGGGTGGCGCCGGTGAGGTTGGTGATGCTGGCCGCCGGGACCCACACCGTGAGGCCCTCCTGGACGGTGACGGAGTCGTCGGGGTGGGCCTCGGCCACCGGCTCGAAGGCCAGGTCGTAGGTGAAGTCGGTGCCCCGCACCCCGGTGACCTCGACCCGGAGGGCGAGGGTGTCGGGGTCGTCCTCGGCGTCGCGGATGCCGGCGACCGTGGCCAGGGCCTCGTCGGTGAGCCGGAGCACGAGCTGGTCGGTCGGCGTGTCGGAGGCGGGAGCGTCGGTGGTGGCGTCCATCGGGTACCACGCTACCGAGGCCGAGCGAGCGAGCACCCCCTTGACCTCGACCGAGGTTCACGGTGTGGGATGGACGGCCATGGCCCCGGAACAAGCACCCGGCCCCGGGCGTTCTCACACCGACGTGTCCGTGAACGACGAGGCCGAGCTCGACCCCCGCCGCTGGCTCGTCCTCGGCGTCCTGTGCGTGAACCTGGTGCTGATCGTGGCCGCGGTGTCGTCGGCCAACGTCGCCCTCCCGACCCTGGCCCGGCCCGACACCCTGAACGCCAGCCAGACCGGCCTCCAGTGGATCGTCGATGCCTACGCCCTCGTGTTCGCCGGGCTCCTCCTGCCCGCCGGGGCGATCGGCGACCGCTTCGGCCGCAAGGGCGCCCTCCAGGCCGGTCTTGCCATCTTCGCCCTGGCGTCGCTCGGCGCCGCGCTCGCCGGCGGGACCGGTCAACTGATCGCCTTCCGAGCCGTCGCCGGTGCCGGCGCGGCCCTGATCATGCCCACCACGCTGTCGATCCTGAGCAACGTCTTCCCGCCGCACGAGCGGGCCAAGGCCATCGGGATCTGGGCCGGCTTCGCCGGGGCCGGCGGCGCCCTCGGCCCGCTGATCGGCGGCTTCCTGCTCACCCACTTCTGGTGGGGCTCGGTCTTCCTGATCAACGTCATCATCGGCGGCATCGCCCTCGTGGCCGGCGGGCTCGTCGTCCCGACCTCGAAGGACCCCGACGAGTCCCCGCTCGACCCTCTCGGCTCGGCCCTGTCGATGCTCGGCTTCGGCGCCCTGCTGTTCGCGGTGATCGAGGCCCCGGAGCGGGGCTGGACCGACGGGCTGGTGCTGACCGGGTTCGTCGCCGCGGTCGCCCTCCTCGGCGGCTTCGTCCGGTGGGAGCACGTCAACCGTCAGCCCATGCTCGACCTGTCGCTGTTCCGGGTCCGGCGCTTCGCCACGGGCGCCCTCACCATCAGCCTGGCGTTCTTCTCGATGTTCGGGATGTTCTTCATCGCCACCCAGTACTTCCAGTACGTGCGGGGCGACAGCGCCCTGGTGGCCGGGTTCTCGATGATCCCGAACGCCCTCGCCATGCTGGTCTGGGCGCCCCGCAGCCAGCGGCTCGTCGAACGCTTCGGCGCCCGGACGACCGTGGCCGGCGGGCTCGTCCTCCACGCCACCGGGTTCCTGCTGTTGTCGTTCTCGACCCAGGACACGCCGTACGTGCTGTCGGGCCTCGCCCTGCTCGTGATCGGCACCGGGTCGGGGCTGGCCATGGCGCCCACCACGGCGATGATCATGTCGGCGGTGCCGATGAACCGGGCCGGGATGGGCTCGGCGGTCAACGACACCGCCCGGGAGGTCGGCGGCGCGGCCGGCATCGCCGTGCTCGGCAGCATCCTGGCCACCCGCTACCGGTCGGGCATGACCCAGGTCCTCACCCGGTTGCCGGCGCAGGTCGCCGAGGTGGCGGAGCGGGGTGTGGGCCAGGCGCTCGGCGTGGCCAGCGGCGCCGGCGGCGAGCAGGGCGCGCTGCTCGGCCAGGCCGCTCGCGACAGCTTCGTCGACGCCATGGCCGTGACGCTGTGGGTCGGCTCGGCGACAGCACTGGTGTGTGCGGTGGCGGTGCTGTGGCTCCTGCGCGCCCCCACCGGGCCCGAGGCGACCGTGCCGACCCCCGCGGCCACGCCGGTCGACTGACGCCACTCCTCGGCGCCGGGCCCCGGGCCGGCGTCAGGCCCGGAAGAAGGCGTCGTCGAGGAGGTCGAGGTCCCGGTCGTCGAGCTCGACGGCCTCGGCCGAGCGCCGGTAGACGACCCAGAGGACGTCGTCGGTGACGGTGAGGACCACGAGCCCGACCGTGTCCTCGGTGTCGAGGTCGACCAGGTACGCGCCTTCGGGGCCGAGGTCGAGCGTTTCGACCGGTGTGCGCCCACCGGTGCTGCACTGGCCGATGGCGTCGCGGTACACCTGGAGGTAGGTGTAGGGGTCGCCCTCGGCGAAGCGGAACAGGCCGACGGTCGTGACCTGGGTGCCGTCCTCGAAGGTGACCGTGGCCTGGGCGTCGGGCACATCCTCCGGCGTCGAGCCGTCGCAGAGGCGGGTATCGAAGTCCTCGTCGTCGTCGACCTTGCGCTCGCCGGGCAGGTCCGGCACCAGGGCGAGGAGCGCGGGGTCGGCCGGGACGGTCGCGGTGGTCCCCGGCGGAGCCGTCGGAGCGGAGCCGGTCGTGGTCGAGCCGGTCGCCTCGGTGGCGGTCGAGGTGGTCGCCTCGGTGGTCGGCGGGCTCGTCACGGGTGCCTGGTCGGCCGCCCCTCCGTCGTCACCGGCCGCGCAGGCGGCGACGCCGAGGCCGAGGGCCGTGGCCAGCGCCACCACCTGCACCGTCCGTCGGACCCGGCTGCCCACCGCCCCCGTCTAGACGACGGGCCGGCCCGGTGCCAGCACCCCCTGGGCCGGCCCCTCCCCGTCGGCCCTGGTCACGGGGTGCGGAGGGTGAGGGGCCGGACGGCGACGCCGAGGGGCCGGCGGTGCCACCAGGCCCCGGTCGCCCGTCGCTCGGCCCGCGTGGTGAACCGGTACTCGAAGACCCGGGCGCGCACCCAGCGGGGCGGGTCGTCACCGAACGGGTCGGCCCCGATCAGCCGGCGGACGTCGGGGTCGGCCCGCAGCAGCCGGGCCATCAGCGGGCGGAGCCAGTGCTCGTGCTGCGACGGGGCCAGGGCCGCGAACCACATCAGCCAGTCGAGCCGCAGGTGGTACGGGGCGACCTGGCGGGGGCGGCGCATCACGTCGCCGGGCTTGGCCTTGAACCCGTACTCCTGCCAGGTGGCCTCCGCGTCGGGGCGCTCGGCCCGGGTGCCCTCCAGGACCACCTCCCGACGCACCCGGGTGATGCTCCCGAAGGCGCCGTAGGTGTTGACCAGCCGGAGCGGGTCGAAGCTGGCGTTCATCTTCTGCCGGCCGGCCGGGGCGACCAGGTTCCGCACCGGCCGCAGGCTGAGCAGGGCCACGACGACGGTGAGGGCGACGGTCGTGGCGGCCGCCCACGTCGGCAGCGGGGCGAGGTCGGCGGGCGGGCCGACCGGCACCAGCGGCCCGAGGATCGCCCCGCCGAGCGTGGGCAGGGCGATGACGATCGTCAGGACGTTGAGCCACGAGAAGTTGCCGCTGGCGACCAGCCACAGCTGGGTCACGACCACGATCAGGGCGGCGACGCCGGCCACCGGCTGCGGGGCCAGCAGGAACAGCGGCACGACCAGTTGGGCGACGTGGTTGGCCGCCACCTCGACCCGGTGCAGCGGGCCCGGCAGGTGGTGGAACCACCAGCTCAGCGGGCCGGGCAGGGGCTGGGTCTCGTGGTGGCACCGGAGGCAGGTGAGGCTCCGCCAGCACGGGTCGCCCCGGAGCTTGATCAGCCCGGCGCCCAGCTCCAGCCGCACCAGCAGCCAGCGGAACAGCCACAGCACGAGGGTCGGCGGCTCGACGTCGGCCGGCCCCAGGAAGATGGCGAGGAAGCCGGCCTCGCACAGCAGGACCTCCCACCCGAACGAGTACCAGCGCTGGCCGACGTTGACGATCGACAGGTACAGCACCCACGGCACCGCCCACAGGGCCATGGCCACCGGCAGCGGCACGAGGTCGGTCGCCCCGGCCAGCAGGGCGGCCGACACCGCCACGCCGGTCCAGGCCACGGTGGCGATCATCCGGTCCGAGCAGCGCAGGTGGAACAGGCTGGGCGACCGCCGGAACGGCACGCGAGCGACGTACCGGGCCACGGGCAGGATCCCCCGCTCCCCCAGCAGCGCCCGGAACTGGAGCGCCGTGCTCAGGAAGGCGACCAGGTAGACCAGCGCCAGCCCCCGCTGCACCGCCACCCGCCCCAACCACTCACCGGTCACACCCCCATGCAATCAGGGCCCGGCGCGCCGGCGCTCCACCAGCCCGGGAGGCCGAGCGCGCTCGCAGACGACCACGCCCGGCCCGGCGCAGCCGCTGGGGAGCCCGAGGGGCCTCCCCTCCGACGAAGCCGATCGCCGCCGAGGCACGAGGCGTCGTCGGCTGGGAGACAGCCCGAGCGCAGCGAGGGCAATCAGTTCGAGGAACGGAGTGAGCGCCAGCGAACGAGTGACGAGAGGGGCGTCAGCCCCTAGTCGTAGTA
>CAYQGF010000173.1:0-7709 GCA_964416885.1 uncultured Iamiaceae bacterium | reverse complement strand
GTGAGCGTGTCGTACACGGCCCGGGCCACCAGGATCCCGGAGATGGCGAGCTGGCCCTCCTGGAGGCAGAAGCCGTTGCCCGTCTCGGCCTCGATGCCGTAGGTGACCGACCCGCCTCGGACCGGCCCGTCGGCCCCCGAGGCCCCGTCGTCGCCCCCGCCTCCCCCGCCGCCGCCACCGGACTTCCCGCCGCCGCACCCGGCGGCGGCCAGAGCGACGACGAGCACCAGGGCGATGCTCCGGACGAGACGAGACCTGTTCGACATGGCGACCTCCGACGTCCCTGGCCCTCGGGGGGCCCGGTGGCCGGCAAGGTAGTCGCGTGACGCACGCCACGCGTGCCCTGACCCGCGAGTCAGTCGCGGCCGGTCGTCACGGCCCCCGTCGCACCCGCCCCGGTCGGCTCACTCGTCGACCCAGAGACCGTGCAGCGGGTGGCCCACGGCCAGCCCGGCGTCGAAGGTGCCACCGCCGTCGGGCAGCGGCGGGCTCGTGTCGGGGTCGTAGCCGTGCACGCCGGGCTGCGACGCCACGACCCACGTGGCGAAGTTGAAGAACGTGTGGAACGCCCCGCTCCCCAGGCGCCGGTTGAAGTCCTGGTAGGCCTGCGTCCGGACCTCGGGGTCGGGGTCCGATCGGCCCTGCTCCAGGAGCCGGTCGACCTCGTCGTCGGTGATGCGCCCGAAGTTCACCGGCGACCCGCTGTGGAACCAGACGTACAGCTCGTCGGGGTCACCGCCGGGGTAGTTCCGGAAGGCGTCGATGTCGTAGTCGCCGCCGATGACCGTGTCGATCTCGGCGTCCTGCTGGACGGTGCGCTGCTCGAGGGTCAGCCCGATCTGGCCCAGGGTCTGCTGGACGTACACGGCGAGGTCCTGCGACGCCTGCGACGGGTTGGCCATGTAGTCGATCGGGCGGATGGCGCCGTTCTCGGCCTCGTACTCCTCGACCAGGCGGGTGGCCTCGGCGATGTCGGGCCCCTGCGGGTACCCGGTGTCGTCGACGTAGCCGGGCGAGCCCGGGGCGAACACGCCGGTGGCGATGTCGAGGATGCCGTCGTTGATCTGCTCCTTGTAGTCCTCGGGGTCGAAGGCGAGGGCGATGGCGCGGCGGATGCGCTCGTCGTCGAACGGCGGCCGCTCGGTGTTGAGGAGCAGGAACTCGACCTCGGCGTTGACGGTCGACTCGTAGCTGTCGAGCGTGCCGGCCTCGGTCAGGTCGCGCACGGCGAGGATGTCGTCGGAGGTCGAGAAGTGGGCCACGTCGAGGTCGCCGGACTCGAGGGCGTTGACCCGCTGCTCGGACTCGACCACCGGCTGGAACACCAGCCCGTCGAGGTACGGGTAGGGCTCGCCGTCGGGCGCGACCTGCCAGTAGTCCGGGTTCTTGGCCAGGCGCATCTCCCGGCCCTCGACCCAGTCGGACGGGTCCTCCAGCACGAACGGGCCGGTGCCGATCAGACGACGGTCGCAGGTGTCGGCGTCGTCGAGCTGGGCCTGGGCGCTGATGCCGAGGCGGCCCGAGGAGAAGAGGAACGCCGGGAAGGCCACCCACGGCACCTTGGTGGTGACGGTGACGGTGCGGGCGGCATCGTCGGCGGTGACGGTGTCGATGTTGTCGAGCACGAACAGGAACAGCAGCGGGCTCCGGGCGTGGTCGCCCTCCGCACCCCGGTAGGCATCGAGGTTGTTCTTCACCACCGTCGCCGTCAGGTCGCTGCCGTCGTGGAACGTGACCCCGTCGCGGACCGTGATCGTCCACTCCGTGTAGTCCTCGTTCGGCTCCACCGACTCGGCCAGGTACGGCACGTACTCACCCTCGTCGTTCGGCGCCGTGAGCGTGTCGTACACCGCCCGCGCCACCAGGATCCCCGAGATGGCCAACTGCGCCTCCTGGAGGCAGAAGCCGCCGCCGGTCTCGGCCTCGATGCCATAGGTCAGCGAGCCACCTCGCACCGGCTCACCCGCGCCGGCCCCGTCGCCGTCGCGACCGCTGGCGCCGTCGTCGCTCCCCTTGCCACCGCCACACCCCGCCACCAGAACGGCGACGACAAGGACGGCCACGGTACGGACCAAGCGTGTTCTCACGACACCACCTCGGATCAGCCCCTCCCGGTCGACACCCGGGACGCTACTGCCGCGTCACCCGACCACGACGCGCACTGGGTGTCAGACACCAACTCGCGACACGGGCGCCGGCCACCGCACACGGGCCGACCGGGGCCGCACTACGGTCCGCCCATGGCCGCCAGCAAGGTCCGCTTCGTGCTCGAGCCCTCCGACGAGTACCCCCACGAGCCGGACGAGGCGTCCAACTACAACGAATCGATGTACCTCAACGCCTTCGACCTGGAGCGGGAGGTCGGGGCCTGGTTCCGCATCGGCAACCGGGTCAACGAGGGCTACGCCGAGGTCACCGTCTGCGTGTACCTGCCCGGGGGCCGGGTCGGGTTCGCCTACGCCCGGCCGGAGATCACCAGCAACGACGAGATGCGGGCCGGTGGGCTCCACATCGAGGTGGTCGAGCCCTTCGCCCACCTGCGGGTCAGCTTCGACGGCAAGGTCTGCCTGCTCGACGAGCCGGGCCAGATGGCCGACCCCCGCCAGGCCTTCCGCGACAACCCGATGGTGCCGTGCCAGGTCGCCCTCGACGTGCGGGGCATCTCCCCGATGTACGGCGGGCGGCCGGTGCGGGAGGACGGCTCGGACTTCGAGGTCGACGCCGAGCGCAGCTTCGCCAAGGCCCACTACGAGCAGCACATCGCCGCCACCGGCACCGTCACCGTCGGCGACGAGGTGATCGACCTCGACGGCTTCGGGCTGCGGGACAAGTCCTGGGGCCCGCGCTACTGGCAGGCGGTCACCTGGTACCGCTGGCTGCCCCTCGTCTTCGGCCCCGACTTCGCCATGATGCTGTCGCTCGTCGGCGGCGACGACCCGGCCGCCCCGGCCCGCCAGAGCGGCATCGTGCTGGTCGACGGCGAGTACCACCCGGTCCGGGAGTGCCGGGTCACCTCCACCTGGGACGCCGACGGCTACCAGACCGGCATGACCGCCTGGGCCCGCACCGACGACCGGGAGTACGACCTCACCGGCGAGGTCATCACCCTGATCCCGCTGCGCAACCGGCGCCCCGGCCCCGACGGCGAGCCCCTCGTCACCCGCATCACCGAGGCCATGACCCGCTTCCACTGCAACGGGCGCACCGGCATCGGCATGACCGAGTACCTCGACCAGGTGGTCGACGGCCGGCCCATCGGCCCCGACGTCGTCCTGCCCTGAGGAGCCGAGCCGCCAGGCGAGGCGACCCAGAAGCACAGTGCGGTGTTCTCCGAGGCTCTGCCGAGGAGAGGTCCGGCACGACACGGCCCCATCCACACCGGCCCTACGGGGCAACCAGCTCCAGGTCGATCTCGACCTTGACCACGTCGCCGAGCATGGCGCCCATGGGCCCGAAGCCGAGGTCGAAGTCCTTGCGCCGGACCTCGGTGGTGGCGGCGAAGCCGGCGTGCTCGCGACCGTCGCCGGGGAACACGGTCACCCCGGACAGCTCGACGTCGAGGGTGACCGGCCGGGTGACGGCGCCGATCGTCAGCTCGCCGTCGACCGCGTAGTCCTCGCCGTCGCCGGTGATGCCGGTCGAGCGGAAGGTCATCGTCGGGCGGACGGCGACGTCGATCAGGTCGGGCGAGCGGAGGTGGTTGTCGCGGTCGGTGTTGCCGGTGTCGACCGAGGCCAGGGCGATCGTCGCGGTCACCTCGGTGGCGGCCAGGGTCTCGCCCACGACGACCTCGGCGGCCACGTCGGTGAAGGTGCCCTTGACCTTGGCCAGGCCCAGCCGCTTGATGCTGAAGGCGACGACCGAGTGGGCGGCGTCGAGCGTCCATCGGCCGGGGACGAGGGGGAGGGCGGTGGTGGTGGTTCCGGTCATGGGCGCCACCTTCCGCCCGTCGGGGCCGGCGAGGGAGGCCGACATCGTCCTGGGAACGCCCACCCTGGCCCTGACAGGGCCACCCTCGACCGGCCCGGGCGCCGGCACACTGACGGTCGTGATCGACGGCGAGCTGGGCGCGTTCATCCGGAGCCGACGGGAGGCGACCACGCCCGAGTCGGTCGGGCTGCCCTCCGGTCCCCGGCGCCGCACCCCGGGCCTCCGCCGGGCCGAGCTGGCAACCCTCGCCGGGGTCAGCGTCGACTACCTGATCCGCATCGAGCAGGGCCGCGACACCCGGCCGTCGGCCCAGGTGGTCGCCGCCCTGGCCGACGCCCTCCACCTCGGCGAGGACGAGATGACCCACCTCCGGCACCTGGCCATGGTCGGGTCCGGGGCCGAGCTGTGCCCGGCCGAGCGACCGCCGGCCATCGAGGTCCGGCCCGGGGTGGCCGCCCTGCTCGCCGCCCTCGAACCGACCCCGGCGGTCGTGCTCAACCACCTCGGCGACGCCCTGGCCTGGACCGACGGCTACGACCGGGTCGCCCGGCCCCTCGGCCTGCTCGACGGCGGCCCGCCCAACCTCCTCCGCTACGCCTTCACCGACCCCCGGGCCCGGACCGCCTTCCCCGACTGGGACGACGTCGCCGCCGACCTGGCCGCCGAGCTCCACGCCGAGCAGCGCGCCCCCGGTGACGCCGCCCGCACCCTCGCCGACGAGTTGACCGAGGTCGCCGGCGCCGCCTTCTCCGGGCCGTGGGCCGACGTCGCCCTCGCGGCCCGACGCAGCGGTGTGCGGGCCCTCGCCCACCCCGACGTCGGGGTCCTCCGCCTGGCCTACGAGACGCTCACCCTCCCCGATCACGACCGCCAGCGGCTCCTCACCTTCCTGCCGGCGGACGAGGCCACCGCCACCGGGCTCGACCGCCTCCACGGCCGGGAGCCGGGCGCCCTCCGCAGCATCCGCACCGGCTGACGTGCGACGGTGGTCGCCATGGCGATCGAGATCGACCTGCCCGACCCGTTCCCGCCCGTCGGCACCTACCTGAGCGCGGTGCTCCACGACGGCGTGCTCCACACCGCCGGGCACATCCCGCTCGGCGCCGACGGCACCCTGGTCGTCGGGCGGCTGGGCGACGACCTGACCATCGACGACGGCGTCGCCGCCGCCCGCCTGGCCGGGCTCAGCCTGCTGGCCAGCGTGCGGGCCGAGCTGGGCTCGCTCGACCGGGTCGAGCGCTTCATCCGGGTGGGCGGGGTGGTCAACGCCACCCCCGACTTCACCCAGCACACCACGGTGGTCGACGGGGCGTCGGACCTGTTCGTCGAGGTCTTCGGCGAAGCCGGCCGCCACGCCCGGCTCGCCGTGGGCGTGGCCTCGCTCCCCGCCGGGATCGCCCTGGAGGTCGAGGCGACGATCGCCGTCCGGTGAGCCTCACGCCTCCGGGGCGACCGGCAGGTAGCCGGCCACCACCGTGGCCCGGGCGTCGAGCTCGATGGCGGCGTCGACCGCACCCCGCGCCCGGAGGGCGGCGGCTCGGTCTCGCAGGTCGTCGTGCTCGGCCCGCAGGACGGCGATGACGTCAGAGGCGGTCAGCTCCCGCCCGGCCACGTCCCCACCGAGGCCGGTGGCCGTGGTCGGACCGGCAGGGTCGACCGCGGTGGCGTTGGCCACCGCGGCCAGGGCCACCCGCAGGGCCGAGACGCGCGTGACGTCACGGGCCTTGAGGGCGACGACCAGGTCGGTGCGCATGGCGTCGAGGACGGCAGCCATCCCCCGAGGCTGGTCGGTCGGCGCCGACCGGGAGCAGTGGGTTTCCGGGCGGCGACGCCGGACCGGTCAGCCGTCGGCCAGGCGGGCGGGGAAGCCGCCGGTGTTGACCGGCCCCCAGCTGTCGATGGTGACGCGGATGAGGGACTTGCCCTGGGCGACCATCGCCTCCCGGTACTCGTCCCAGTCCGGGTGCTCGCCGCTGATCGCCCGGTAGTAGTCGGCCAGCGGGTCGAGGGCCTCCGGCAGGTCGAGGATCTCAGGTGTGCCGTCGACCTGCACCACCGGGCCGCCCCACTCGTCGGACATCACCAGCACGCTGGCCCGGGGCTGGGTGCGGGCGTTGGTGGCCTTGGCCCGCTCCGGGTAGGTCGAGATGACGATGCGGCCCTCGGCGTCGACCCCACCGGTGACCGGCGACAGCAGGGGCCGGCCGTCGGCCCGCTCGGTGACGAGGACCATCCGGTGACGGGGACGGACGAAGTCGAGCAGGGCCTCCCGGTCGACGCGTGCGGCGGTGGCGATCGTGCGAGCCATGTCCCGAGCCTCGCAACCCCGGGCCGAGGTGCCAACGTCCCGTCCTAGGTTGTGGCCATGACGGGGCCGACCGAGCGCGACCTGCTGACCGGGTTCCTCGACTGGGACCGGGCCGTCGTGGAGGCCAAGGCCGACGGGCTCGGACGGGACGACGCCCTGCGGGTGGCCACCCCCACGGGCGTCACCGTGCTCGGCCTCGTCGTCCACCTGACCTGGGTGGAGCAGCGGCTGTTCCGGCGCCATCTGCTCGGCGAGGACGTCCCCGGGTCGGTCGACGAGTCCTACGTCGTCGGCCCTGACCTCACCGTCGACGACGCACTGGCCGCCTACCGGTCGGCGTGCGAAGCGTCTCGGCGGGCCTACGACGGGCTGGCCCTGGACACGCCGGCGGCCATCCCCCACGGGGGCGGCGGGGCGGTCGACCTCCGCTGGCTGCTCGTGAAGATGATCGACGAGACGGCCCGCCACCTCGGGCACCTCGACGTCCTCCGGGAGCTGACCGACGGCCAGCTCGGCGACGGCCCGCTCGACGGCTGACGGGACGGCGCGGGTGGGCGGTCCGGTCGTGGTGCTGCACGGGGCGCCCCGGAGCGGGAAGACGTCGATCGCCGCGGCCGTGGCCTCGCTCGACCCGGGCCGGTCGTGGGTGGCGCTGGGCGTGGAGACCTCCCGAGCGGCGACGCCGACCGCGCTCCAGCCCGGGCTCGGGCTGCGGCCCGGCGGCGAGCGGCCCGACATCGAGGCCGCCCTCCCCGGGCTGACGGCCGAGCTGTTCGAGGAGGTCGCGGCGGCGAGCCGGACCGGGAGGGCAGTGATGGTCGACGTCGGGCTGCACGAGGCCCACAGCCGTCCGCTCGGGCTGTGGGCGGTCGCCGCCGACCGGCTCGCCGGGCTCCCGAGCTGGCTCGTCGCCGTCCAGGCCGATGCCGACGAGGTGCGACGGCGCCGGGCCGCGACCGGCTACCCCACCGACGACGACGCCGTCGCCCGCTGGCAGGCTGCCGTCCCCGACGACGGGCCCTACGACCTCGGCGTCGACACCACGACGGCGACGCCCGAGGGCTGCGCCCGGATCGTCCTCGCCGCGGTCGCCGGCGCCCCGGGAGATGCGCTCAGCCGGCGAAGGGCGGGGTCGTGACCTCCGGCCACGGGTCGTCGGGGTGCATCGGGAGGCCGAAGCGGGTGAAGTAGTCGACGCCGACGAAGTAGGTGATGTCGCTGATGCGGTCGCCCCTGACCCGGAGCAGGTGGATCGCCCACGGCTCGTGGCGGCCGCCCGGTCCGCTGGCCCGGTACTGGGCGAAGCCGAGCCCGCCGTTGACCTCGATGGGCAGGAGCCGGGAGCCCTCGCACTCGCTCCCCGGACCGCCGTCGAGCCAGCGGCGCCACTCGACCGGGCCCTGGAGCCACAGCGCCCACGGCGGCATCGAGTGGGTGGCGTCCTCGTGGAGCAGGGCGATCAGGCCGTCGA
>CAYQGF010000172.1:0-7717 GCA_964416885.1 uncultured Iamiaceae bacterium | reverse complement strand
CCGGGCTCCTTGGGGAGGCCGAGCACCCGCTCGCCGACGATGTTGCGGAGCGTCTCGTCGCTGCCGCCCGCGATGCGCATCCCGGGCGTGCCGCAGGCGAAGGCCGACCAGGCGTAGGTGCCCCACTCGCCGGTGTCGGCGACCAGGCGGGGCCCGAGGATCAGCCCGACCACCTCGGTGGTGGCGGTGAGGTTGGCGGTCAGGGCCAGCTTGCCGATCGACATCTCCGGCCCCGGCAGCCCCCCGGCCTTCAGGTTCGCCGCCGCCCGCATGTTGGTGAACCGGCTCACCTGGTAGCCGGTGTAGAGCCGCATCAGGGCGTCGCGCACGACCGGGTCCCCGTCGACACCGAAGTGCTTGGCCATCTCGCTCAGCCGGGCGAACGACACCAGCCCGGTACCGCCCCCACCGCCGCCCCCGCCGATCGACGCCCGCTCGTTCATCAGCGTGGTGAGGGCGACGGTCCAGCCCATGTTGACGTCGCCGAGGCGATGGTCGTCGGGCACCCGGACGTCGGTGAAGAACACCTCGTTGAACGAGGCTCCGCCGGTCATCTGGCGCAGCGGCCGGACCTCGACCCCCGGGGCGTGCATGTCGACCACGAAGCCGGTGAGCCCCTTGTGCTTGGGCAGGTCGGCGTCGGTGCGGCAGATCACCTCGCCGATGTCGGAGTAGTGGGCGCCCGAGGTCCAGACCTTCTGGCCGTTGAGGATCCACTCGTCGCCGTCGCGGTCGGCCCGCATCTGGAGGCCGGCGAGGTCGGACCCGGCGCCCGGCTCGCTGAAGAGCTGGCAGCCGACCAGGTCGCCCCGGTACATCCGGTCGAGGTACTTCGTGGTGGCCGGCTGGCCGTGGGCCTGGATGGTCGGCGCCACCATGCCGAACCCGATGCCGAAGAACGACTGCTTGGGCACCTGGTAGCCGGACTCCAGACGGCGGTAGAGGAGGTCGTGCTCCCGGGAGAGGCCCCGGCCGCCGAGCTCGGTCGGCCCGCTGATCCAGTGGAGGTCGGCCCCGGCCCGGGTGCCCAACCACGCCTTGGACTCGGCCAGCTGCTCGGCCTCGACGTCGCGGTCGACCTCCTCGAACAGCGCCATGTCGTCGTCGCCCTTGCCCCACTCGAAGGCCTCCACCGGAGGCTTGGGCGCGGCGTGGGCGTCGAGGAACTCGGTGACCTCGGTGCGGAACTCGTCGAGGGTGGGGGCGTCGGCCATCGGTGTCACCTGTGGGGTCGGTCGATCGAACTTGACTGACCGGTCAACTTACCGACGTCGCCGCCTCCGTGCAGGCGAAGCGTCCGAGGGGCGCCACGGTCGCCCCCCGGGCCTGGTGGGCGACTGTGGCCGCCTCGACGGCGGGCGGGGTCAGCGCCAGCCCGAGCCGGCGGCGACGCCGCTACGGCGGGGATGGCCCAGCGGTACCCCGGTCAGCGAGCAGGCGATCCCGTCAACCCCATGGCTTCCGCGGCCAGGCGGTAGGAGCGGAGCCGGTCGTCGGGGCCGTGGGTCGTGGTGGTGACCATCAGCTCGTCGGCCCCGGTGCGGGCGGCCAGGTCGTGCAGCCCGGCCCGGACGGCCTCGGGTGGGCCGATGACGTGGTGGCGGCCCCAGCTCCGGGCCACCGCCTCCTCCTGCGGCGACCACTCGTGGGCGGCGGCCTCCTCCGGGGTCGGGTAGAGGCCCGGACGGCCGGACCGCAGCCGCGCCATCGCCAGCTTGCCGGGACCGGCCAGGTGCCGGGCCTCCTCCAACGTCGGCGCGCAGAGGACGTTCACCCCGAGCATCACGTAGGGCTGGTCGAGGGTGCCCGGCTCGAAGGCCCGGCGGTAGGCGTCGACCGCGGCCTCGGTGGCGTCCCCCGAGAAGTGGTGGGCGAAGGAGAACGGCAGCCCGAGCAGCCCGGCCAACTGGGCGCTGTAGAGGCTCGACCCGAGCAGCCACACCTCCGGCTGGTAGCCCCGCCCAGGGGTGGCGTGGATGCGGGCGAAGGGGTGGTCGGCGGGGAAGGTGCCGTTGAAGTAGGCGAGCAGCTCGCCGAGCTGGCGGGGGAACTCGTCCTCGCCCTCCATCCGGGTCGAGCGGCGCAGGGCGGCCGCGGTCACCCCGTCGGTGCCCGGCGCCCGGCCCAGCCCCAGGTCGATCCGCCCCGGGTGGAGGGCTTCGAGCATCCCGAACTGCTCGGCGACCACGAGCGGCGAGTGGTTGGGCAGCATCACCCCGCCGGAGCCCAACCGGATCGTCGAGGTGTGGGCGGCCAGGTGGGCGATCAGCACCGGCGGTGACGAGCTGGCGATGCCCGGCATGTTGTGGTGCTCGGCGACCCAGAGCCGGTGGTAGCCGAGCTGCTCGACCTCCTCGGCCAACCGGGTGCTGGAGGCCAGGGCGTCGGAGGGGGTCGACCCCTCGCCCACGATCGCCAGGTCGAGCACGGACAGCACGGGATCGGCCATGTGGTGGTCCAACCGTGGGGCCCCGCCAACCCTTCCGAGTACCGTCGCCGGTCATGAGCAAGCGCAAGGTCGCGGTGTTGATGGGGTCCCCGAACGACGGGAAGAAGGTGCAGCCGGCGTGGCAGACGCTGGAGGCCCTGGGGGTCGAGGTCGATGTGCGGGTCCTGTCGGCCCACCGCAACCCGGCCGAGGTCACGGCGCTGGCCTCGACGGCCCGGGAGGAGGGCTACGGCGTGTTCATCTGTGCCGCGGGCATGGCGGCCCACCTCGCCGGTGCCGTGGCGGCGCAGACCCTGTTGCCGGTGGTCGGCCTGCCGGTGTCGGGGGGTGCCCTCAACGGCGTCGACGCCCTCTACTCCACCGTCCAGATGCCACCCGGCATGCCGGTGGCGACCGTCGCGGTCGACGGTGCGGTGAACGCCGGCCTGCTGGCGGCCCAGATCCTCGCCGTCACCGACGACGAGCTGGCGCAGCGGCTGGTCGACAACCGGGCCGAGCGGGCCGCCAAGAACGCCGTGCCCCCCAGGACGGACTGAACGGCCGAGCCCACGCCGATGGGCTACAAACGGGCGTCGTGACCGCCCGCGACGACCTGCCGATGCCCCTGCCCCGTCCCCGCCGTGCCCGGCTCCGGGCCGCCGCGACGCTGGTCGGGCTCGCCGCTGTGCCCCTGCTCGGCCTGGGGGCGTGCAGCGACGACGACGGGGCGACGACCACGACGACCACGACGAGCACCACCGAGGCGTCGGCCCCGTCCACCACCGAGGTGGAGGGGGAGACCACGACGACGACCGCGCCCGGCTCCGGGCGACCCCTGAACGAGTCCGACCTGGTCGATGCCCTGCTCCCGCCCGAAGAGGTGGCCGACGGCCTGACGGTGGCCGAGGACGACCTCGGGGCCGGAGACTTCCAGCCCAACCTGTGCCCTGAGGTAGAGGTCGAGGTCACCTGGGAGGATCAGGCGGCGCAACGGTTGGTGCGCACGGGTGAGGCCGGCACCCTCGCGGTCGCGCAGGCGGTGCTGGCCTTCGCCGACGACGTCGCGGCGGAGGCCTTCGTCGACGATGCCCTCGAGGCCTTCGTCACCTGCGACCCGGGGGTCGTCACCGAGGACGTGGCCGACAGCGGCGACCGGGCGGTGCGCATCGTCGGCCAGGGCGACCCGCCCGTGGCCGCCGGGGCCGTCGTGAGGGCCGGCGCCCACGTGGCGTTCCTCCAGGTGATGGGCGCCCCGCCGGCCGACCCCGCGGCGGTCGTCACCCCCGAGCTGGTGCGCGCCGCGGCGGCCCGGCTCCCCTGAGATCCCGGTTCGCCGTGGGCCCGGTGCGGCGCGGTCAGCGGCGGAAGGGCCGCCAGCGAGGTGCGGTCTCCTCGTCACCGGGGACATCGAAGGCCGTGCGCTCGACCAGGACCGGACGGTGGGGCCCGGAGCGGGCCTGCTTGCGACGTTCGCGCTCGAGCTGACGGATCTCCCGGGGGCTGCGCATCGGCCGCTGCCCTGCGGTCCGGCGCACGCCGCCCCACTCGATCGCGCACGACACGCAGAGGGCGCCCTTGCGCGGTCCCCAGGGGCTGACCAGGCAGCCGTCGCAGTACCAGCCGCCGCACCCGGCACAGATCCGGTCGGCGGACTCGAAGGGGTGCCGCATGCAGGTGCTCGGCTCCTCCGGTGGGGACGACGCGGGCGAAGCGGGAACGGACCGAGAGCTCACCGGGCGCCATCGGTCGGTTCGACCGTGTCTTGAGCTGACACCACTCTCCGTGCCCGATCAACCCTTGTCAGGCGCCCGTCAGGTCGCTACGGTCGCCCGTGCTGGGTGTCACACGGCACTTGGTCACGCATTGGTGCGCGGAGTTCTTGCGTACCGCGGATGGGGTGGGCATGTCGTGTGGCACGGAAACGGCGTGCTCGCACGCCCATACACAGGGGACCACATGTCGAGACGACTCACATCGCGCGCCGGAGCATCACTGCTCGCGACGCTCCTAGCCCTCGTCGGCCTGTTCGTAGCCGCTCCGCCGGCTTCGGCGGCGCCGCAATCGTTCACGCTGAACATGGTGGAAGGGGGAGGCCAGCTCAAGCTGGCGAGTTCGGCTGAGCCGTTCGTCATGCAGAACCCGACCTCCGTCACGGGCACCATCGACGACGCCACCGGCGTCATGACCGGGCTGAACTTCAGCACGCCGAACATCAACTTCCAGCAGGAAGCGTCCGGCCTGAACGTGGACATCACGGCCAAGTTCACGACGATCAGCGCCACCGGCAACGGCGACGGCCTCGGCAACGTGACCGTCAACGCGAGGGTGAAGCTCGACATCCACCTCAACATCGGTGGCGGTGCGATCGTCACCGACTGCGTGTCGAGCCCGGTCAACCTGGCCCTGGTGTCGACGGCTCCGTACGACCCCGCGACCAAGCGGGTCACGCTGGCCGACCCGAACTTCACCGTTCCCGCGGTCGCCAACGACGGCATCTGCAACTCGCTCGTCCAGGGACCGATCAACGAGCAGCTGGCCGGTCCGGGCAACTCGATCAGGCTGACCCTGCAGGGCGACCTCGCCCTCCCGCCGCCCCCGGGTGCCCCGTCGACCACGACGCTGACCTCGAACGTCGACACCACCCCGCTGGGCTTCCCGGTGACGTTCACCGCCAACGTCGCCCCCGGCGAGGGGGCCGACCCCGAGCTCGACGTGCCCGGTGGCGTGGTGCTGTTCTTCAACGGCCCGACCCAGATCGGCCAGGCCCAGCTCGACGAGACGGGCCAGGCCGTGCTGACGACCTCGTCGTTGCCGGTGGGCGCCCACCAGATCACGGCCCGCTACAACGGCAACGTCGACTACGAGGGATCGACCTCGGGCGTGCTCGTCCACACGGTCACCGCCGTGCCGACGGTGACGGCGAACATCCCGCCGTACGTCGTCGCGGGTGGTGCCCCGGCGCCGTTCACCGCGACGATCACCAACCCGTCGTCGGGGGCCACGCTGCCGAACCTGCGCCTCGACATGCTCTTCGGGCCCCTGGCCGGTGCGGCCAACCGGACGCTCGAGTGGGACAACAACGGCACCTGGGAAGTCATCCCGACGACCGGCGCGCCGAGCAACGCCAACGCGCAGTTCCCCTCTGCGACCGGGTTCTCGCTCGCCCCGGGTGAGACCCGGACGATCAACTTCCGGATCACCGCCAACGCTGCGAGCAACCAGGGCAAGCTGGCGGTGAAGTTCACGCTGCTGAACGTCAACCCGGACAGCACGCCGCCCGGCGCTCCGCTGACCACCTTCAACGCCGTGAACGGGGAGACCTGGATCATCGGCGCCGACCGTCGCCCGACCGCGGCTGCGGTCACGCAGGTCAACGGCACGACCACGCCGAACGTCACGCCGCGAGTCGGCGACGGCCTGACCATCAGCGGCAACATCAACCGGGGTGGCGCGACGCCGATCCCGACCTCGACCGGTGACGTGGAGGTCTCCATCGACGGCGAGGTGCTGGCGACGGTGGCGGTCGGCACCAGCGGGACGTTCAACGTCACGCTCCCGGCCGGCCCGGACTCGCCGCTGAACGCCTTGGCCTCCGGCCAGCACCAGGTGGTGGCCCGCTACAAGGGCGACAACCTGTTCCGGCCGTCGGTGTCGGCCGCGTTCCCGCTCACCCTGGCCCCGTGGGTCGGTGATCGCTACACCTGCACCCTCGAGATCCCGAGCCTCGGTTCGCAGACGTTCGCCGTCCGCGCCGATGCCCACGCCATCACCCCGGCCGCGGCGCTGGCCGGCACCACGGTGCCGCTCCAGCAGCTCGAGGTCACGCTGTGGAGCCAGGGTTCGCCCGGCTTCTTCACCGGCCTCGGTGACACCGAGATCCTCGACCCGACCTTCGCCTTCACCGGCGGTGCCACCGGCACGTGGGAGAGCGTCGAGGCCTCCACGCAGCCCGCCGGGGCCATCGAGGGCTACAACCACTTCGCCGGCGAGAGCGGGTCGGTGGCGATCACGGGCGAGCCCGGCGACGTCATCGACATCTCCTTCCTGGGGACCGGAATGACGCTCCCGGCCCTGCCCGGGATCAACCTGCCGTTCCCGTGCATCGCCAACGGTGACGGGGAGCCGATGGCGTCGATCACCGTGGCCGGCACCACGCTGGCGACGACGGCGACCAACCCGGTGCCCCAGGGCACCCCGGTGCCGCTGACCGCCAACGTGTACCCGACCACGGCCCAGGGCCTGGTCGAGTTCTTCGCCGGTGACCAGAGCGTCGGCCTCGCCCCCGTGTCGGGTGGCGTGGCCCAGACCCTCGTCAGCAACCTGCCCGTCGGCACCCACCAGGTCACCGCCAAGTACCTCGGCGACCTGGTGAACCCGACGTCGACGTCGGCACCGGTCGAGGTCGTGGTGCGGGACGCCATCCAGTGCGCCGACCAGGCCCAGCCCGGCAACAAGGCCACGGTCCGGGCGACCTACCTGCTGCTGCTGGGCCGCTGCGCCGAGGCGGCCGGCTTCGACTACTGGGTCGACCAGCTCGACAGCGGCGTGTCGGTGGAGCGCTTCGCGGCGACCATCGCCAACACCCTCGAGGCCCACAAGCGCTCGGTCGACGACGCCTACCGTCTGGTCCTGAACCGGTCGGCGGAGACGAGTGGCCGCAACTTCTGGGGGCCGCGCCTCCAGGGTGGCGGGCGCTACGACGTGCTCGTGGGTGAGCTGGCGGCCTCGGGTGAGTTCTTCACCCAGGCCGGTAGCACCAACTCCGGGTGGGTCACGCTCGCCTACCAGCGGATCCTGCAGCGCACCCCGGATGCGGGTGGGCACGCCTACTGGTTGGGCCGGCTCAACGCCGGTGAGTCCCGGGCCAAGGTCGCCGCGGCCATGGTCCGTCTGAACGAGCCGACCGGGACGCTGGTGAAGGAGGCCTACCGGGCCATCCTCGACCGGGAGCCCACGGCCGCGGAGCTGGGCGCCGAGGTGCCCCGCTTCCAGGCCACCGGCAGCCGGGCGGGCATCTACGCCCGGGTCATCGGCACCCAGGAGTTCGTGGACAACGCCCAGGCGTTCCCGAACGCATGACCTGACGTGACCTCTCCGTGAGGGGTCAGAGGGGCCCGGGCCGAGGTGATCGCCTCGACCCGGGCCCCTCGTCGCGCCTGGGGCCGGTCGCCTAGCCTCGGGGGGTGAGCCGCCCACCCGCCAACGTCCTGGCCCAGCGCTACGCCAGCCCCGAGATGGTCGCCATCTGGTCGGCCGAGGCCAAGGTCGTGCGGGAGCGGAGGTTGTGGC
>CAYQGF010000171.1:0-7746 GCA_964416885.1 uncultured Iamiaceae bacterium | reverse complement strand
GGAGGCGATCGTGCTGTGCGAGGCGGCCGGCTTCGACAGCGGCATCGTCGAGACGGTCGGCGTGGGCCAGAGCGAGGTGGCGGTGGCCTCGATGGTCGACACCTTCCTCGTCCTGATGCTGGCCCGCACCGGCGACCACCTCCAAGGCATCAAGAAGGGCATCCTCGAGCACGCCGACGTCCTGGCCGTCAACAAGGCCGACGGCGACAACGTGATGGCCTGCGAGACCGCCGCCCGCGAGCTGCGCGACAGCCTCCACCTGATGCGCCCGACCACGCCGGGCTGGTCGACGCCGGTGCTGCCGTCGTCGTCCCACGACCCCGACAAGGTGCGGGAGGTGTGGGAGGCGGTGCGGCGGCACCGGGCCGCCCTCGACGCCGCCGACGGTGTTGGGGGAGGGAGTGGTGTCGAGGCCCGTCGCCGCCGTCAGCAGGTCGACTGGATGTGGGCCACCGTCGAGTCGCACCTCCTGGCCCAGGCCCGGGCGCGGCTGGCCGAGACCGGCGTCGGGGCCGCCACCGAGGCCGCGCTGCGAGCCGGCGACATCACGCCGGTCCTCGGCGCCCACCGGCTGCTGGAGGTGCTCCGATGACCGTCCGGATCGCGGACCGGCTCCTCGCCGGGCCGACCCTGTCGTTCGAGCTGTTCCCGCCCAAGACCCTCGCCGGGGTCGAGCGGCTCCGGGGCACCGTCGCCGAGCTGGCCGCCCTCGGCCCCGACTACCTCTCGGTGACCTACGGCGCCCTCGGCTCGACGCGGGACCGCACCCGCGACCTGGTGGTCGAGCTCGACGCCGCTCACCCGTTCCCGGTCATGCCCCACCTCACCTGCGTCGGCGCCCGGCGGGCCGCGCTCGTCGAGCTGCTCGACGCCTACGCCGCCGCCGGCGTGGTCAACCTGCTGGCCCTGGGCGGCGACCTCCCGACCGACGGGTCCGACCCCGGTGACCTCGTCCATGCCGTCGAGCTGGTCGAGCTGGCCCGGGAGCACCCCGGCGGCTTCAGCATCGGGGTGGCCGCCCACCCGGAGGTCCACCCCCGCTCCCCCGACCGGGTCCTCGACCGCAAGCACCTGGCGGCCAAGCTGGCGCTCGCCGACTTCGGCGTGACCCAGTTCTTCTTCGACGTCACCGCCTACGAGCGGCTGGTCGACGAGCTGGCCGCCCTCGGCGTCGACCGCCCCGTCGTCCCCGGGGTGATGCCGATCGCCTCGGTCGACGGCCTGCGCCGCATGGCCGCCCTCAACGGCACCACCATCCCGCCGGATCTCGACCGGCGGCTCGACGCCGTCGCCACCGACGCCGAGGCCCGGGCCGACCTCGCCGTCGAGGTCGCCGTCGACCTGGGCCGGCGCCTGCTCGCCGCCGGCGCCCCCGGTCTCCACCTCTACGCCCTCAACCGCAGCGACCTGGTCGCCCGCATCACCCGCGACCTGCGCCTCACCTGACGGCGCGGCCATGTGACGATGGAGCATGCGCCGCATCGACATCGGCACCGACGCGAGGCGGGCCGAAAGGGAGCCGACGTGCGCACGGCCCTAGCGACCAGGGCCCGACCGCCGACCCGCGTCCTGCTCGCGATCGGCGCCCTCATGATGCTCGCGGCGAGCACCTCGACCGGGTGCCGCGAGTCCTGCGACTGCGGGCCGCCCGTCGACGCCCTGTACGTGGAGCTCGACGAGCCGAGCGCCGCCGGCGGCCGGGTCGAGGTCTGCTTCGAGGGCGCGTGCGGCGAGGGCGACGTGCCCGACATCGGCACGACCCCGGTCGAGGTCACGGTCCCCTTCGCGACGCTCGGGGGCTGGGCCGAGGAGCGGGACCGAGCGGTGACCGTCCGTGTCGACGGACCGAACGGCGCAACCATCCTCGAGCGGGAGGTCGTCCCGGACGAGCGGTCCAGTTGCTGCGGGGACTACTGGACAGCGCACACCTAGGGCACCGCGGCCATCCCACTGCGATCGGGTCGCTATTGCGAACGAGTTGCGTCAGGTGTGGCAGAGTGGCGGAGGCGCCGGCCTTCGTTGAGCTGAACGGTCGCCGCTCTCGTCCCCGGGTCGGTGGCCCTCCCCCGGCCCGGGGACGCCTCGACGGCCGATGCCGTCGGGGCCCGGATCCACCACCGACTGCGAGGACTGCGATGGCCTTCGAGCTTCCCCCCCTTCCCTACGACCTCGACGCCCTGGCGCCCCACATCTCCCGCGAGACCCTCGAGCTGCACCACGGCAAGCACCACAACGCCTACGTCACCAAGCTCAACGAGCTGATCGCCGGCACCGACGACGAGGACAAGACGCTCGAGGAGATCATCAAGGGCTCCGACGGCGTGCTGTTCAACCAGGCCGGCCAGCACTGGAACCACAGCTTCTACTGGACGTGCATGGCGCCGGGCGGCGGCGGCGAGCCCACCGGCGAGGTGGCGGACCGGATCGGGTCGTCGTTCGGCTCCTACGAGGAGTTCAAGAAGCAGTTCACCGAGGCGGCCATGGGCCAGTTCGGCTCCGGCTGGGCCTGGCTCACCGACGACGGCGAGGGCGGGCTGGGCATCACCAAGACCCCGAACGCGGACCTGCCGCTGGCCCACGACGTCAAGGCGCTCCTGACCATCGACGTCTGGGAGCACGCCTACTACGTCGACTTCCGCAACCGGCGCCCGGACTACATCGAGACCTTCCTGGCCCACCTCGTGAACTGGGACTTCGTCAACGAGAACCTCGTCGGCTGACCTCCGAGCCGTCAGCCGACGAGGCGGGCCATCTCGAACAGCGGCGTGAACATCGGGGGGCTCAGGCCTGGGCGCGTTGGATGGCGTAGGGGAGGACGAGGGGGATGTCGCCGGGGAGGCCGAAGAAGGTGGTGGCCTGGTCGTACCAGCCACCGGTGGGGCGGTACACGGCTTGGTCGGCGGTGCCCGTGCCCTCGTAGTCCCCGGGGACGGGGATGTCACCGGCCAGGCCCAGGTAGGTGACCGGACCACCCTCGACGTACCAGGCGCCGTCGCGCCACACCGCGATGTCGGCGGCACCGTCACCGTCGTAGTCCGCCGGCACCGGCACGTCACCGGGCAGACCGGAGAACACCGGCTCCTCGCCCTCGACGAACCATGCCCCGTCACGGAACACCGCCAGCTCGGCGGCACCATCACCGTCGTAGTCGGCCGGCACCGGCACGTCACCGGGCAGACCGAAGAACACGGGCTCGTGGCCGTCGATGATCCAGGCGCCGTCACGGAACACCGCCAGCTCGGCGGCACCGTCACCGTCGTAGTCCGCCGGCACCGGGACGTCACCGGGCAGGCCCAACGACACCGGCTCCTGGCCCTCGACGAACCACTGTCCGGTCGAGGGCCGGAACACGGCCCGGTCGGTGGTGCCGTCGCCGTCGAAGTCCGCCGGCACCGGCACGTCCCCCTCCAGGCCCAGGTACACGGTGTCCTGGCCCTCCACGTGCCAGCCCCCCGACTCGGGCCGGAACACGGCCCGGTCCGTCGTGCCGCCACCATCGAAGTCCGCCACCGGTCGAGAGCGCGACGGTGGCACGACCACCTGGTTGAGCACCGCCAACCCGGAGAAGTCGAAGCCCCCAGTGCCGAAGGTCGGCCAGGCGTCGTAGATCGGCCGTCCGAAGCTGTCGAGGTCGTTGCCGTCGCCGACCACGTCGATGACCCGGATGCGGGTGATGCGGCTGAGGTCGACGAGGCCGGTGCGCACCTCCGGGGTGTTGCGGAGGTGCTCGAGGTCGTAGGCGGTGCCGTAGGGACCGGGATGGCTACCGGCGAGATGGCCGAGCAGGTTGGACTTGGCGTAGCCGTAGCCGCCGATCGGCTCGGGGATGCGGCTGGCGGTGTCGAACTCGGCCCAGTGCTCGCCGTCGCTCGACACCTGGATCCGAGCCAGTTCGATGAACACCTCGCCGTCGGTCCCGTTGACGAGGAAGCCGTTCTCGTACACGGCGAAGTCGGTGCCCTCTCCATCGGTCACCGGGGCGTCGTCGAAGATCATGTCGACGCGGCCGTGGTCACCGAGGAGGGTGCAGCAGCCGTAGTCGCCGCGGGTCCCGGACCGGCCGTCGGGCGGGTTCTCGAACGGCGGCGAGCCCACGTTCGGGCCGACGAAGTAGTGCTCGTACTCGTTGCCCCAGGCCACGATCCGCGGGTCCTCGTAGTGGACGGCGTCGCCCGGGTAGCCGGGGTGGCTGGTGACGACGGTTGGGTAGCCAGCCCGGACCTCGTAGGTCGCGTCGAACGTCGGGGCGTCGGGACATGCGCTGTCGGCGCCCCGCGCGACGATGCGGATCGTCTGGCCCAGGTAGCCCGCGAGGGGCACCTCGGTGGCGACGGCGTACGTCGCGGTGGCGGGGTCGGCCGCAAGGTCGGCGAGGACCGCAACCTCGACCTCGTGGCCGTCGTCCATCGACACCGGGAGCACCTCCTTGCTGTCGACGATCCCCAGGTCGGGCAGGCGAGGGCCCACCGCGCAGTCACGCACACCGCGGACCCGCCACGTCGCAGTCGCCATTCCGACGCCGCCCAGCTCACCAGTCGCACGCACGACGATGGTGTGAGGCCCTGGAGCCAGGTTGCCGACCACGATGGGTGACGTCGCGGGCTGCCAGTCACCGCCGTCGAGCTGGTACTCGACAGTGGTCGCGAGCTCGTCCGTCGTGTAGGTGATCTCGGCGCTGTCCCGGACCGCGATACCCGTCGGCGCGGACGTGATGGTGACCGCGGGGATCGGCGCCGCGATGGCAAACGAACGGACCACCGACGCCGCGGCGGGCCAACGACCGGCACCGGCCTGGGACGCCGTGACCGTGCAGGTTCCCGGCGCCGACGCGGTGAGCGTGGTGCCGGACACCTCACAGGGCCCCGCCGCAGCGAGGGTCACCGGCAGACCTGATGTCGCGGTGGCCGACAGGGTCTTGGGGGTCATGGGCAAGGTGACGTCGGGAAGTTCGGCGAAGGTGACCGTCTGTCCCGGTTCGAGCACTCGCACCGGCGACGGGACCACCGCCTGGGTGGTCTCCCCGTTGCCGAGGGCGCCCTGGTTCTGCTGGCCCCAGCACCAGAGGCGATCGTCGCTGCGCAGCCCGCAGGTCGAGATGGCCGAGTCGATCGTCGTCCAGGTTCCTTCCCCGGGCGAGAGCACCGCGCTCGGGCTCGCCTGGTTCGCGGTGATGTCCGGGCCGTTGCCCAACGACCCGTTCGCATCGGGCCCCCAGCAATACGCCGCTCCCGCGGTCGTGAGGGCACACGCCTGGGCCCGGCGAGTGCTGACCGTCGACCACGTCACCCCGGCGGGCGCGTCCACCGCGGAGGGAGCATCCTGGGCACCGGTGATCGCGTCGCCGTTGCCGAGCACCCCGCTCGCATCATCGCCCCAGCAGTACGCCGCACCGGCCGTGGTGAGGGCACAGGCCTGGGCGTAGCCGACCGAGACCGAGGCCCACACGACACCCTCCGGCGTCACCACCTGAGAGGGAGACGCCTGCGCGGTGGTCGAGACGGGACCATTGCCCAACACCCCGTTGGTGTCCGCTCCCCAGCAGTACGCGGCGCCCGCAGTCGTGACCCCACACGATGCCAGCCGCCCGGCCGAGATCTCCTTCCACGCGACTCCTACCGGTGCCGCCACCGGCGACGGTGACGGCTGCGCCGTGGTCAACGCCTCGCCGTTGCCCAGCCGCCCGTTCCCGTCGGCGCCCCAGCAGTAGCCGGCTCCGGTCGTGGTGACACCGCACGCGTGCGTGTCACCAACCGACATCTGCTTCCAGGTCACTCCTGTCGGAGCGTCCACTGCCGACGGCGACGGCTGGGCCGTGGTCGACGCGGCGCCATTGCCCAACAGTCCGTTGGTGTCGGCGCCCCAGCAGTAGCCGTCACCCGTCATGGTGACGCCACATGTCGTGTACTGCGTCGCGCTCGTGGCCAACGACGCCCACGACACACCCGCCGGAGCCTCGACCGGTGTCGGGATCGCTTGTTGCGCCGTGGCCGTCGCCCCGTTGCCCAGCGACCCCTGACCATCGCCGCCCCAGCAGTAGGCGTCGCCACCGGTCGTGATGGCACAGGTCCGGAAGTTGCCGGTCACGATGCTCGCCCACTCCGTGACCTCCTCCACGGCCCGGTGGTCGGCGACGTCCTCCACGGTGAGGCGCATCGGGGCGCCCGAGTAGTCCTCGGGGATGGGGCTGGTCCACGACCAGCCCTCGACGCTGTCGACCGGGAGCGGGCCGTCGGAGGCGCCGACCTGGCTCCACTGCCACTCCTGGGCGCCGGTCGACTTCCAATAGCCCCAGAAGCCGTCGTACCAGCAGGAGGGAAAGCCCTGCGAGGGCTGGGAACGGATCTGGCAGATCGTCCCCGCCACCGCCCCGGCGTCGTCGTTGAACGTGAACCCGGCGTTGGTCAGCGCCGCGAACCCGTCGGCCTGCTCACCCGGCGCGCAACCGATCTCCACCTCGCCGAGCTGCTGGTAGTCGACCACCACCGTCACCCCGATGCCCGGGGCGCACGCCTCGCCGGTCACCTCGGGGGCCTCGGCCGGCGCGTCGCTCGCCACCGGCTCACCCTCGGCGGCCGCGGCGGGCACGACGGCCCCCACGGCGAACAGGCCGGCCAGCATGGCCAGGCTCGTCAGCGCCACGATCGCTCGGCGGAAGGTCTTCACGGTTGTCCTCTCCGGGTGCCGCGGCCCGGAGCGCCACCACGGCGGCCTCCGAAGCCTCGCCACCCGCGGTCCACGACGGGTCATGCGAAGCGAGTCGGGCCGTGGGTGATCCGGCTTGCCACCCCGAGGGGCGGCTCACGGTTGCGGGACAGCGCCGGAATCCCACCGGCTTCCCCCACGACGCGACATCGACGTCAGGACCGATCCTGAGCCACCACCGAGGCGGGGACCAAGCCTGCGAAGGGCCCGGGTTTGAGTGCTAACCGCCGGCCTCGGGCGGCCCGGCCGGCCCCGAGAGGTCGGCGAGGAGGGCCATGTCGGCGAGGACGGAGGCGGCGGCCCGCACGAGCGGGAGGGCGAGGACGGCGCCGGTGCCCTCGCCGAGGTGGAGCCCGAGGTCGAGCAGGGGGCGCAGGCCGAGGTGGTCGAGGGCGACCGTGGCGCCGGGCTCGGTGGAGCGGTGGCCGGCAACGACGAAGTCGGTGACGGTCGGGCACAACGAGGCGGCGGCGAGCAGGCCGGCCAGGGCGACCACGCCGTCGACGACGACCGGCACCCGGTGGGAGGCGCCGCCGACGACGAAGCCGGCCAGGGCGGCGATCTCCAGCCCGCCGACCTCGGCCAGCACCCGCCGGCCGTCGGTGGCGTCGTCCCGGGCCCGGAGCCGGGCCAGCGCCCGGTCGACCACGGCCCGCTTGCGGGCGATCGCGGCCGGGTCGGCCCCGGCGCCCGGTCCGACCACGGTGGCCGCGTCCCGGTCCGTGAAGGCCGCGACCACGGCGGCCGACGCGGTGGTGTTGCCGATGCCCATGTCGCCGGTGACGAGGGCCCGGGCGCCGCCGGCCACGAGGTCCGAGGCCACCCGGGCCCCGACGTCGAGGGCGGCGGTCACCTCGGCGTCGGTCAGGGCCGGGCCGACGGCCAGGTCAGCCGTGCCCCGCCGGACGTTGGCCGGTACCAGTCGCGGCCGGTCTGGCACCGGCGTGGCCACGCCGACGTCGACGACCACCACGTCGGCCCCGACCTGGCGGGCCAGCACGTCGCCCGGCTGATCGAGCGGCATCTGGTGGGGGAGGAAGACGA
>CAYQGF010000170.1:6229-7763 GCA_964416885.1 uncultured Iamiaceae bacterium | reverse complement strand
CCTCGCCCAGGGCCTGCCGGACGGCGGCGATGGCGTCGGGGGCCAGGGTGCCCCACACGTAGCGGGCGCCCTCGAAGCGCTCGAGCTCGGTCAGCACCGCCTCGCGGTCGATGTGGCTGGCCAGGAGGATCAGGGTGGTGGTGCCGGGCTGCACGACCTCCTTGATCTGGGCGATCGTGGCATCGGGGACGCCGACGTCGACGACCGCGGCCGTGACCGCTCCGGCCCCGGCACCGATGGCCCCGCCGACCAGCAGCCCGACCGGGCCACCCAGGATCAGCCCGAACAGCCCGGCCCAGAGGCCGCCACCGAGGGCGGACTCGCCGACCTCCAGGTCGGTCGTCTCCTTGACGAAGGTCTTGCCGTCGGCGTCCTTGCCGAGGAACACCGCGTCCTTGAGCACGAGGTGCCCCTCGGCCTGGAGCCGGGTCGCGGCGGTGAGGAACTCGGTCGCCCGGAAGGCGTCGGGGAAGCTGAGGGCAGCGAGGACGTCGTCGGCCATGCCCGGGACGCTACTCCCCTGTCTCCCTTGTCACTCCCCGCCCTTCTGGACGTAGGACCGCACGAAGTCCTCGGCGTTGGTCTCCAGGACGTCGTCGATCTCGTCGAGGAGGTCGTCGATGTCCGCCTTGATCTCCTCGCCCCGCTCGCTCGCCTGCGGCGCCTCGGTGACCTCTTCGGTCTCCCGCTGGGGAGCGGGTCGCTTCTTCTGCTCACGCTCGGCCATGTGGTCTCTCCATCTGTCGACCCACCCCGGCTACTGCGAGAGCCGGGCGACCAGCTCGGCCGGGGTGGAGCACTCGTCCAACAACCTACCGACGTGGGCCTCGGTGCCACGCGACGGTTCCATCATCGGCACCCGACGCAACGGCTCGTCGCCCACGTCGAACACCAGGGAGTCCCAGTTGGCGGCCACGATGCTCTCGCCGAACTGGGCCAGGCACCGACCCCGGAAGTAGGCCCGGGTGTCGGTGGGCGGCTCGTGGGTGGCGGCCTCGACGGCGGCGTCGTCGGTGATGCGCTCCAACCCGACCCGGGCCGCCAGGCTCCGCTCGGGCCGGAGGTCGTGGTACTGGAGGGCGAGGGCGGCGACCCGGGGGTCGGTCCAGTCGGCCCCGTGGCGCGCGCACCAGCGGTCGATCAGACGGCGCTTGGCCACCCAGTCGACCTGCGCCGCGACCGAGTCCGGGTCGGCCTCCAGCCCGGTGAGGACCTCCTCCCACCGGCGCAGGACCTCGGCCCCGACCTCCTCGCCCACCGCCTCCAAGCCCCGCTGCTCGGCCCACTTGCGGGCGCGGGCGAGCAGCTCGAACTGGACCTCGAGGGCGGTCATGGCGACCCCCTCGACGGTCTCGACGGTGGCCGTCAGGCTCGGGTCGTGCGACACGGTGCGGACGGCCGCGACCGGCGTCTGGATCGACAGGTCGCGATCGAGGGCGTCGTCCTCGACCATGGCCAGCACGATGGCGGTGGTGCCGACCTTGAGGAAGGTGGCGACCTCGGCCAGGTTGGCGTCGCCGGCGATGACGTGGAG
>CAYQGF010000170.1:0-6129 GCA_964416885.1 uncultured Iamiaceae bacterium | reverse complement strand
CCTTGAGGAAGGTGGCGACCTCGGCCAGGTTGGCGTCGCCGGCGATGACGTGGAGCCGTCGGTAGCGCTGGGCATCCGCGTGGGGCTCGTCGCGGGTGTTGACGATGGGCCGCTTCAACGTCGTCTCCAGACCGACCTCGGCCTCGAAGAAGTCGGCCCGCTGGCTGAGCTGGTAGCGCACGTCGCGCGCCGACGAGCCCGAGGCCTCGACCCCGACCTTGCCCGACCCGGTGAACACCTGGCGGGTGACGAAGTGGGTGGTCGCGGCGGCGACGATGCGACCGAACGGCACGGCCCGGTCCATCAGGTAGTTCTCGTGGCAGCCGTAGGAGTTGCCCTTGCCGTCCGAGTTGTTCTTGTGGACGACGATCTCCTGGCCCGGCGGCAGCACCCGGGCCGCGGCGACCATCGCCCGCTGGACGATCACCTCGGCCGCCCGGTCGAAGGTGACGACGGCTCGGGCGTCGGCGCACTCCGGGGTCGACACCTCGGGGTGGGCGTGGTCGACGTAGAAGCGGGCGCCGTTGGTCAGCACCGCGTTGACCAGGTGGGTGTCGACGTCGGGGGGCTGGGCGTCGACCGGCGCCGCGCCGCGGGCGTCACGGCCGGGCGTCTCGTCCTCGAAGTCCCACCCCACCGGGGGCGTGGCCGGCGCCGCCCCGGTGGCCTGCTCGGAGACGTAGGCGTTGATCAGCAGGCTGCTCGCCGTGACCGGGTTCGACTCGGCCACGCCGCGGTGCACGATGCCGTACTCGGTCTCGATCCCGCAGATCTTGGCGATGGCCATGGACACCGAGGGTACGGCCTCGGCGCAGCCGACACGATCAGGGCGGCGGGTGGGGTGGTGGACGTGGGTGCGGCGTCGAGGGTGCGGCGCGGCGCCTAGAGGTACTGCCCGGTGGCCACCCGCTCGATCGACCGCCCGCCGGACAGCTCCCCGTCGCTGCTGTCCTCGTCGCGCTGGACGATCGTGCGGACGTAGACGATGCGCTCGCCCTTCTTGCCGGAGATCTTGGCCCAGTCGTCCGGGTTGGTCGTGTTGGGCAGGTCCTCGTGCTCCTTGTACTCCTGGTGGATCGACGCCAGGAGGTCCTCGGTGCGGATGCCCTTCTCGGCCCCGGCCAGGTGGCGCTTGATCGCCAGCTTCTTGGCCCGGCGCACGATGTTCTCGATCATGGCCCCGGACGAGAAGTCCTTGAAGTACATGATCTCCTTGTCACCGTTCTGGTAGGTGATCTCCAGGAACTGGTTGGCCTCGTCGACCCGGTACATCTCGGCCACGGTCGACTCGATCATCGCCTGGGTGCACTTGTACCGGTCGCCGCCACCCAGGTCGCGCACCTCGTCGGCGTCGAGGGGCAGGTCGGGGGTGAGGTAGCGGCCGAAGATCTGGGCCGCGGCCTCCTCGTCGGGGCGCTCGATCTTGATCTTCACGTCGAGGCGGCCGGGCCGCAGGATGGCCGGGTCGATCAGGTCCTCCCGGTTCGAGGCCCCGATGACGATGACGTTCCGCAGGGTCTCGACGCCGTCGATCTCGGCCAGGAGCTGGGGGACGATCGTCGACTCCATGTCGGAGCTGATGCCGGTGCCCCGGGTGCGGAACATCGAGTCCATCTCGTCGAAGAACACGATGACCGGCCAGCCCTCCTCGGACTTCTCCCGGGCCCGCTGGAACACCAGGCGGATCTGGCGCTCGGTCTCGCCCACGTACTTGTTGAGCAGCTCGGGGCCCTTGATGTTGAGGAAGTAGCTCTTGGCCTCGGTGTCGCCGTGCTTGTCGGCCACCTTCTTGGCCAGCGAGTTGGCGACCGCCTTGGCGATCAGGGTCTTGCCACAGCCCGGGGGGCCGTAGAGCAGGATGCCCTTGGGGGCCGGGAGCTTGTGCTCGGCGAACAGGTCGGCGTGGAGGAAGGGCAGCTCGACGGCGTCGGCGATCTGCTCGATCTGGCCGTCGAGGCCGCCGACGTCGTCGTAGGAGATGTCGGGCACCTCCTCCAGCACCAGCTCCTCGACCTCGGGCCGGGCCAGCCGCTCCAGCAGCAGGCCGGAGCGGGGGTCCATCCGGAGGGCGTCGCCGGAGCGCAACGGCTGGCCCCGCAGGCTGGCGGCCACCTCGCAGACCCGCTCCTCGTCGGCCCGGCCCACGACGATGGCCCGGATGCCGCCGTCGATGACCTCCTTGAGGGTGACCAGCTCGCCGGTGCCGTCGTCGCCCCGGGCCAGCACGATCGTGTAGCTCTCGTTGAGGACGACCTCGTCGCCCCGCTCCAGGCCCTCGGAGAAGACGTCGGGCAGGGCCGCGACGCGCATCTTCCGGCCCCCGGAGACGACGTCGACGGTGTCGTCGTCGTTGACGCCGAGCACCGATCCGTAGGCCCCCGGCGGCTGGGTGAGCTTGTCGACCTCCTCCCGCAGGGCCGCGATCTGGTCGCGGGCCTCCCGGAGGGTGTAGGCCAGCTTCTCGTTCTGGCTGACGGCCTGGGCCAGCTGGCCCTTGACCTCCAGCAACCGCTCCTCCAGGGTGCGGACCCGCCGGGGGGCCTCCTGGAGCCGCCGCCGCAGGGCGATGACCTCCTCCTCCAGGGCGGCCGCCTGGTCGCGCAGCTCCTCGACGCTCTCGTCGCCCGCCTGGCTGTCTCCTGGCCCTGTCATGGGGTCACCTCCCGGTACCGGTCCGGTCGCATCGGCACCCTAACCCCGTCGCGGAAGGCCTCCGCGCCACCTGTCGCGTGTGACCTTTGCACGGAACTTGCCGGGTTTATTGGTCGGTGGGCTAGCCTGGGCTGCACGTGATCCACGATGCCCTGCTCAGGAGGCGAACACGACGATGAAGGTCTGGATCGACCAGGATCTCTGCACCGGCGACGGTCTCTGCGAAGAGATCGCCCCCGACGTGTTCACGCTCCTCGACGACGGCCTGGCGTACGTCAAGGAGGGCGACAAGGTGTTCTCCGACCCGGGTGGCGCCGAGGGCCTCGCCGTCATCCCCGACGGCCAGCTCGAGGCCGTGATCGAGTCGGCCGAGGAGTGCCCCGGCGAGTGCATCTACATCGAGCCGCCGGACTGACCCAGCCCTCGGGCTGACCCCCTCCTGTCTCGAACTGGGAGCTGATGTGGCCGCTGGAGCGGCCACATCAGCTCCCAGTTCACGTTTTTAGGCCGCAGATCGCCGCCGGGCCGAGGCGCGTGCCCGACCGGCGAGCACGGCCCGGACGACTGCGGGCCGGTCGTACCAGACCTGGTGGTCGGTCACCCGCACCACGGTGAAGCCGGCCGCCACGAGCCGGGCCTCCCGGGCCGCGTCGGCAGCCCGGTCGACCAGGGCCGCGTGGTAGCGCTCGCTGTCGACCTCGACCACGAGCGGGAGGTCCTCGGCCAGGAAGTCGACCCGGCCGCACCACTGCTCGTCGCCCCCGAGGTCGACCTGCCGGCGGAAGCGCAGGCCCGCCTCCCGGGCGACCTCGACGAAGCGGCCCTCCAGCCCGCTCGCCGGCGGGACGTAGGTGTCGGGCCGGTCGTCGAGGACCTGTCGCATCGCCGCGGTCCCGGCCCGGCCTCGGTGCATCAGCGGCCCGAGGTGACGACGGAGCGAACGGCCCGAGACCAGCCCATCGCTCCACATCCGGTCGACCCAGCGGGCGAGGCGGCCCGGGTGGAGGTGCGCCGCCATCTGGAGGAGCGTCAGCTCGGGTCGCACCACCGGCAGTCCGTCGAGCATCGCCGCGAACGGGTCGGTGAGGTGGCGGGGACGGTGGACCGTCGCCAGGCTGCTCACCTGCGGGGCCCGCGGCCGCACGACGATCACGTGGTGCGGCGCGAGCCGAGCGCCGGGGACGCCCCACACCGCCGCGGCCGACCAGTGGGACAGGTAGGACGAGGGGCCGACGTCGAGCACGGCCGCCATGGCCGCTTGCGCGCTCGTCGCCGGTGCGCCCCGTCGCTGCAGCACCCGGGGCGAGAGCTGCTCCCACTCGCCCCGGGCCAGACGATGGCGCCGACCGGACCGGCCGACACCGGCCGCGTCCATCTGGGCTCTCGTCACCAGCCCGTGCTGGTGCTCGGCGAGGCGGTGGAGGTGGTCATCGCGGCTGTCCATCGCCCCATGATCCCGACCCCCTGTGACAGTGGGCCTCCCCCCGCCGAACTGGGAGCAGAAGTGGTCGTCGGAACGACCACTTCTGCTCCCAGTTCGAGGGTTTCGGGCGGGTCGGGCGGCACGGACCTTCAGGCGGCACAGGGGCCGGCGTCGACGGCCGCGGTGCCGACGGTGGCCATGACACCGGCCAGCTCGTCGGTGCTCAGGGCGTAGGCGACGCCGTCGCGGTCGGGGGCGATGGCGAAGGCCACACCGACGACGGTGCCGTCGGTGGCGACGAGCGGCGAGCCCGAGTCGCCGGGCGCCAGGTCGGCGGCCAGGACCAGCACGTCACGCCTGGTGCCCGGCGAGCCGTAGATGTCGGTGCCGACGGCGTTGATGCGCTGCCGGCTGACGAACGGCGACAGCTCCAGCGGCCCGCCGCCGGGATGGCCGAACACCGCGCCCCGCTGGTCGACGTCGGACTCCCCCACCGGCAGCGCCGGCAGGCCGAGGTCCGGTGCCGACAGCACCGCCAGGTCCCGGTCGGGGTCGAAGGCGACCAGCGTGGCGGCGACCTCCGACCCGTCGGGCCGCTCCAGCCGGGTCGCCGGCTCCCCGGCCACGACGTGGGCGTTGGTGACGACCAGCCCGGGCTCGACCACCCAGCCCGTCCCCTCCTGGATCCGCCCGCACGCCTCCCCCGCCACCTTGAGGATCGAGCCCGACACCTGCTGGGCCAGCTCCTGGCTCAGCCCGGTCTGCTCCGGCACCGGACCGACCTCGGGGCTGGGGTCGAGCCCCTCGAAGACCTGGGGGTAGCCGTCGCCGAGCAGCCGGCGGAGCGTCCGGGTGGCGTCGGGGGGCTCGGGCAGGGCCGACGTCAACGTCCGGACGATGCGCGAGTCGCGCACCGTCCGGGCCTGCCACCCGCTCATGTCGGCGCCCGCGGGGACGAGCAGCCACACGATCACCAACAGGCCGAGCAGCCCGGCGACCCCGCCCGCCGCCTTGTCGAGCTTCTGGCCCGCCGTGGTGGTGATGCCGCCCTGCGCCCGGCTCCCGACCAGCAGCCCGACCGCCTGGCCCAGCGCAGCCCCGCCGAGCAACATCCCCGCCGCGACCAGCAACAGCCCCTGTCGGCTGGTCTCGGGGCCGAGGCGCTCGATCACCCGCGGCATCAGCCGGGCCGCGACGAGGAGCCCGCCGAGCATCCCGGCCCACGACGCGGCCCGGGCCACGAACCCCAGCCGGTAGCCACCGAGGCCCGCCACCACGAGCAGGAACAGGATCAGCAGGTCGAGCGGCATGAGGGGGACAGTCGAGCCGATCGACGCCAGCGATGCTCGTCGCGCCCGGCGGCGGTCAGTCGGCGGGGCCGAGCAGGCGGGCGTGGGTGAGGAAGCCGGTGTGGCCGACCATCCGGTGGTTGGGCCGCACCGCCTGGCCCTCGATGTGCCAGCCCCGGTGCATGACCTCGATCGTCTCGGCCATCACGAACCGGTGGGCCTCGAGCGCCCGCCGCAGCTCGACGGCCTGCGTGATCTGGGGCGTGTAGGCGACGAGGATGCCGCTCGGCACCAGGGCCTCGGCGGCGTGGGGGACGACGAGCCATGGCTCGGGGAGGTCGAGGACGACCCGGTCGAGCCCGGTCTCGTCGATGCCCTCGTAGCAGTCGCGGACCTCGACCCGGTAGCGGTCCATGACCCCGTCGCCGAGGAAGGCCCGCACGTTGCGCTGCGCTCGGGTCGCGAAGTCCTCCCGCAGCTCGTAGCCGACGATGTCGGCGCCGGCCTGCAGCAGGCCCATCGACAAGGCCCCGGACCCCAGCCCCGACTCCAGCACCTTCACCCCGGGCCGGACGTCGGCCAGCAACAGGATCGGCCCGATGTCCTTCGGGTAGACGACCTGGGCCCCTCGGGGCATCTTCAGGACGAAGTCGCTGAGCGTCGGCCGGAGCACCAGGTAGCGGGCGTTGCGGGTGGAGCGGACCTCGCGGCCGGCGTCGCGGCCGATCAGCTCGTCGTGGGCGACGATGCCGGCGTGGGAGTGGA
>CAYQGF010000169.1:0-7778 GCA_964416885.1 uncultured Iamiaceae bacterium | reverse complement strand
TCGATCCGCCGGGCCAACCAGCTGGCCGAGGCCGGCATCGGCTGGGTCGACGCCGGCACCAGCGGCGGGGTGTGGGGCCTCGCCAACGGCTACGCCCTGATGGTCGGGGGCCGGGACGAGCACGTCGCCACCGTGTGGCCGGCGCTCGAGACGCTGTCGCCCGGCGGGGGAGAGGGGCTCGCCCACGTCGGTCCGCCCGGCGCCGGGCACTTCACCAAGATGGTCCACAACGGTGTCGAGTACGGGATGATGCAGGCCTTCGCCGAGGGCTACGCCATCCTGGCCGCCAGCGAGCTGGGCATCGACGTGCTGGCCGGGCTGAAGTCGTGGCAGACCGGCTCGGTGGTGCGGTCGTGGCTGCTCGACCTGTTCGTCAAGGGGCTGGAGGAGAACCCCGGCTTCGAGGGCATCGCCCCCACCGCGGCCGACTCCGGCGAAGGGCGCTGGACCGTCGAGGAGGCCGTCCGGCTCGGCGTGGCCGCCCCGGTGATCGCGGCCTCGCTGTTCGCCCGCTTCGTGTCCCAGGACCCCGACGACGTGGAGATGCGGGCCATCTCCGCCCTCCGCAACCAGTTCGGCGGTCACGCCATGGCCCGCCTGGACGAGCCGGCCGAACCGGTCGACCCGGCCCACCCCACCGAGTCGCCGGGGGCGGCGCCGGCACCGCACGAGCCGGGGCGCACGGACGGGGCCGGCTGATGGCCGCGACGTCGGCGGCCGAGCCCCGCTGCGACGGGCTCGTCCTGTTCGGGGCCACCGGCGACCTGGCCGCCAAGAAGATCTTCCCGGCGCTGTACCACATCGAGGAGGACGGCCGGCTCGGCCCGGTGATCGGCGTGTCCTCGTCGGACTGGTCCGACCAGCAGCTCCACGAGCGGGCGGCCGAGAGCGTCGCGGCCAAGGTCGACCCCGTCGACGCCGACGTGATGGACCGGCTCTGCGCCCACCTGTCCTACCTGGCCGGCGACTACCGCGAGCCGGCCACCTTCGACCACCTGGCCGAGAAGGTCCGGGAGGCGGGGATCGAGCGGCCCCTGTTCTTCCTGGCCATCCCGCCGGCGCTGTTCGACGACGTGGTGCAGGGGCTCCAGCGGGTCGGCCTCCACGAGCACGCCCGGGTGGTGGTCGAGAAGCCCTTCGGGCGCGACCGGGAGTCGGCCCGCGAGCTCAACGACGTCCTCCACCGGGCTTTCCCCGAGGAGGCGGTGTACCGCATCGACCACTTCCTCGGGAAGGAGGGCGTCGAGAACCTCCTGGTGTTCCGGTTCGCCAACTCGATGCTCGAACCGCTCTGGAACCGGTCGTTCATCTCGTCGGTGCAGATCACCATGGCCGAGGACTTCGGGGTCGGGTCGCGGGGCAAGTTCTACGAGAGCGTCGGCGCCCTCCGGGACGTGGTGCAGAACCACCTCCTCCAGATCGTCGCCCTGCTGGCCATGGAGCCGCCGGTCGCCGCCGACGCCGATGCCCTGTCGGACGAGAAGACCCGGCTGTTCCGCCAGATCCGGCCCATCGACCCGGCCGACGTGGTGCGGGGCCAGTACCGGGGCTACCCGGACGAGGAGGGCGTGTCGGGCGGCTCCGACGTGGAGACCTACGTGGCCCTCCGCTTCGAGATCGACTCGTGGCGGTGGGCCGGCGTGCCGTGGCTGATCCGCACCGGGAAGGCGCTGGCGTGCACCGCCACCGAGGCCGTCGTCCGCTTCGCCGACCCGCCCCGGCTGCTGTTCACCGACGACGACACCCCGACCGAGCCCGCCAACTTCCTGCGGTTCCGGCTCGGCGCCGACGACGGCGTGTCGCTCCACATGCTGGCCAAGGCGCCCGGTGACCAGTTGGTCACCCAACCGATCCAGCTCGACGTCGACTACGACCAGGCCCTCGGCGCCCGGGCCGAGGCCTACGAGCGGCTGATCGACGACGCCCTGGAGGGCGACCGCCGCCGGTTCGGCCGGGCCGACAGCCTCGACGAGCAGTGGCGCATCGTCGAACGGATCCTGGCCGACCCGCCCCGCACCGTCCTCTACCGCGAGGGCTCCACCGGCCCACCCGAGGCCGACCGCCTCGCCGCCGACGTCGGCGGCTGGATCGACCCCCAGCCCGCCTGACCGCACCAGCGTGTCGAAAGGTGTCAGACACCTTTCGACACGCCGGACCGCCATGCCTACATCGGCCGCGGCTGGCGTGGGGGGAGCCCGGCGGCGATCATGGCTCGGTGCTGAGCAGCTCGCTGGCGGTCATCCCGTACACGACGCACCCGACCATCGAGCTGGGGCCGCTGACGCTGCGGACCTTCGGCCTCATGACCGCCATCGGGGTGGTGCTCGGCGTCTGGTTCGCCGCCGTCCACGGCGAGAAGTACGGCATGACCCGGGACGAGGTGTACCGCCTCGGCACCCGGATGGTCCTCGCCGGGGTGGTCGGCGCCCGGCTCACCTGGGTGCTGACCCACCTCGACCAGATCGACTCGCCGATCGACGTCATCGCCGTGTGGGAGGGCGGGCTCCAGTTCTCCGGCGGGTTCATCGCGGCCATCGCCGTCGGGTTGCCCACGTTCCTCCGGTGGAACCGGATCCAGCGGTGGCAGCTCCTCGACGGCTTCGCGGTGGCGGTCCTCGTCGGCGCCGGCTTCGGGCGCATCGGCTGCCTGTCGGTGGGCGAGCACTTCGGTCGGGAGTCCGACTTCTTCCTCGCCACCCGGTTCGACGGCGGCGAGGTGCGGGAGGCGACGCTCGGGCTCGACCCCGGGGCCACGCCGGTCGTGAAGGGCGTGAGCTTCCTCAACCCGGCGCTGTACGAGTGCGTGGTGCTGTTCGTGCTGTTCTTCGGGCTGTGGTGGCTGCTGGAGAAGCGGAAGCCGTCACCCGGCACGGTCGCTGGCATCTTCCTCGTCGGGTACGCCGTCCAGCGCTTCGTCTTCGACACCATGCGGGTGAACGACGAGCGGGTCGCCGGCCTGACCGGGGCCCAGTGGATGTGCGTGGCCATGGTGCCGATCGGCATCTACGTGCTGGCGAAGGTCCGTCCCGCGGTGGCGGCCCGCCTGGCCGCCGGCGAGGTCGGGGGCGTGCCCGTGGTGGAGACCTCGACCACCACGACCGCCTCGGGGGCCACGGTCAACACGACCAAGCGTCGGGCCAGCGGGCGCCCGGCCCACGCCACCCGCACCGCGGTGGCGACCGAGGAGACGACCGAGGAGGCGGACGAGGAGGCGGACGCCGCCGCCGACCAGAGCGGCGACGAGGACGATGGTGGTGGGAGGGCTCCCACCGACGGTCACTGAAGTGACACGGGACCGCAACCGGTCCGGCCTCGGACTGCAACGTCGGTGGCGTAGAACACCGGCATGCTCACGTTCCGCCGCCCCCATCGGGACGACGTGCCCGAGGCTCCCGCGTGGGCCCGGGCACCGCAGTGCGACGAGTACCGGGCCTCGGGCCTCGAGCTCCAGCTGATCGACCTGGTCGAGATGCGGGACCGCTCGGTGCGAGCCGGGTTCGACGACGTCGCCGCCCTCGACGCCGAGATCGACGAGGTCCGCGCCGAGCTGGCGGCCATCATGGCGGCCTGATCCGTCCCCCGGCTCGTCGCATCCAGCAACGACGGGCCGGGCCGTGACCGGTCGGGCCACCTGATCGTGCCGGGTCGGCATCGGGGGATGCCGACCCGGCATGATCCCCCGCTGCTCCCGTCCGGGGTGTCCTGTCCCACCGCCGCTGGGTCCTTCCCGTTCTTGGTGCACGAGCGGTCGCTGAGCGACCTCTGATGCACCAGGAACGGACGCAGGCGCGGGCCCCGCCGTCGCTGTCACACCCTCGGAGGAGGATGTGACGATGAGCCCACCACTCCACCGGGCCATCGCCGAGCGGGCCTCACATCAGCTCGGCCACGTCACCCGTCGGCAGGCGATCGAGCTCGGGGCCACCCCGTCCTCCCTCCGCACGATGAGGCGGGGCCTGCTGGTGCCCGTCGGCCATGGCACGTTCCGCCTGGCGGGCACCCCGCGGTCGTGGGAGGGCGACGTCATGGCCGCCTGCCTCGACACCGGTGGCGTGGCCTCGCACCGCACCGCGGCCCGGCTCCACGGGTTGCGGCCGTCGCTGCACGGGCCGGGGGTCGAGGTCGTGAGCACCCGGCCCCGCACCCGTCACGACCACCCGCTGGCCACCCTCCACAGCACGACGAACCTCGGTCCCGACGACCTGGTCCCCGTCGGCCCGATCCCGACCGTCGGCGCCGCCCGCACCTTCCTGATGCTGTGCGCCCTGGTCCCGGAGGTCGACCCGGACGAGGTCCGCACCGCGATCGGCGAGGCGACCCGGGACGGGCTCGTCAGCGATGCCTGGCTGTGGTGGCGGCTCGAACGGTTGCGCTGCCGGGGCCGGAACGGGGTCACGGTGATGGAGGAGATCCTCGTCCGGCGCCAGCGGTTCGGGCCGACGGAGAGCTGGCTCGAGCACACCTTCCTCGAGCTGCTGGTCGCCGCCGGCCTGCCGTTGCCGCGGGTCCAGCGGCGGATCGCTCGCCGAGGTCGGTTCGTCGCCCGGGTCGACTGCGCCTACGACGAGCACCGCGTCGTCATCGAGCTCGAGGGGTACGGGCCGCACCGTGACCGTCGCCGCCAGGACGAGGAACGTCGCCGTCAGCTCGTCCTCGCCGGCCACCGGGTGCTCGTCTTCACCTACGACGACGTCGTCGGCCACCCCGCGGGCGTGGTGGCCGACGTCGCCGCCGCCCTCGTCGCCTTCCGCGCCGCGTAGGGCCCCGCATCGGTTCTCGGTGCATGCCGCGTCGTGGGACGACGCGCCGTGCACCGAGAACGGCGCCCGGGCCCGGGCCGGCGGGTTCTCGGTGCAGGAGCGGTCGCTCTGCGACCTCTGGTGCACCGAGAACGGGACCGGCCTGGCTCAGGGGGTGGGGTCGGGGATGGTCCGGACGATGGCGGCGACGGCCTTGTAGGCCGCCTCGGCGGGGCCGATCTCGTCGGGGCGGAGGAGGTTGGCCATGATCCGCAGCACCCAGTCCATGAGGCTGCGGGACTGCATGCCGACCCGGGTGAGCTCCCGCATGGCCGCCGGGTTGCCGATCACCACGCTGAAGAGCCGGGCGACCCGGAAGTAGAGGCCGTACTCGTCGGCGATCATCTGCGGGTACCGCTGGAGCGCCATGCCGTCGCCGGTCCCCAGGGCCTCGTCGAGCAGGCCGGCCACCATCCGCCCGGTCTCGTAGGCGTAGTCGATGCCCTCGCCGTTGAACGGGTTGACCGACCCGGCGGCGTCGCCCACGGCCACCCACGTCGGGCCGATCTTGGGGTTGACCGACTGCGCCATCGGGATGCGGCCACCGGTCGGGGCACACGTCGGGGCGTCGGGGTCGATCCCCCAGTACGACGGCAGCGTGTTGGCGAACTCCTCCATCAGGTGGGAGGTGTTGACCTCGCGGTAGCCCTTGAAGGTCGACAGCAGGCCGATGCCCACGTTGATCGTCCCGTCGCCGACCGGGAAGATCCAGCCGTAGCCGGGGAGCGAGCGGCCCTGGCGGTCGCGGACGTCGAGGGCGGACTCGATCCACGGCTCGTCGTGCAGGGGGCTCTCGTAGTACGTCCGGATGGCGATGCCCATCGGGTACGACCGGTTGCGGGCGGTGCCGAGCGCCCGGCCGAAGCGGGAGTTGGCCCCGTCGGCCACCACGACGTAGCGGGCGTGGACCTCCCGCTCGACGCCGGCCGCCTTGTCCTTCACCACCGCGCCGACCACCAGGCCGTCGCGCAGCAGCGGCCGCAGGGCCTCGGTGCCGGTGTGCAGCGTCGCCCCCAGCGAGACGGCCCGCTCGGCGACGAAGCGGTCGAGGTCGCGGCGCCGGACCACGAAGCCGTGCGAGGGGTACACCGGGTGCTCGGGCCACTTCAGCTCGAGGGTGACCCCGTGGGCCACGGCCCGCAGCCCGTCGTAGCGGTGGTAGGCCTCCAGCTCCGGTCCGAGGCCCATGTCCTCGAGCTGGTGGACGGCCCGGGGCGTCAGCCCGTCACCGCAGGTCTTCTCCCGCGGGAAGGTCTTCTTCTCGACGACGACGACGTGCCGACCGGCCTTGGCCAGCCAGTGGGCGGTGGCGGCCCCGGCCGGCCCGCCCCCCACCACCAGGACGTCGCAGCGCTCCGGCGGGGGAGGCGTCGTGGTCACGACCGGGACGATCGGGGCGTCAGCCGGCCGCGACCTGGTCGACGCGCTCCTGGTCGGCCTCGGCGTTGCGGTAGACGAGCTCGCCCGTCTCCGCGTTCTCGATCGCGGTCTCGGCCCACTCGTGGTAGAGCTCCTGGAGCTCGGGGCTGGCGGGAGCCTCGCCCGAGAGGGTCTCGCGGATGAAGCGGGTGACGCCGACCAGCTCGTCGGCGGTGAGGTCCGGGAAGCCGGGCATCTTGGCCGCGTGCGTCGACAGGTCGTGGGGGCCGCCCTCGCGCTCGGGGTCGCCGTAGGTGCCGGTGGCCGAGCCGACCCAGTCGTCGGCGCCGAGGTGGATCCACTCCATCATCGCCACCGGGTCGGGGAAGGTCCGGAGGACCTCGCCGTCGCTGAGCTGCGGACCGCTGCCGCCACCGCCGGTCGCCCCGTGGCAGCCGGCGCAGGACGCGTAGACCTCCTCGCCGATGGCGAGGCCCTCGTCACCGACCGGGGGGGTGGTGACGCTGTCGGCGTAGAGGAAGGCCCAGACCGGCAGGAGGACGAGGACGGGCATGGCCCAGAAGGGGATCCGCTTCCGCTTCTCGGCCGCCTGGATGTAGGCCGGCTTCGGCTTGGGCGGGGGCGGCGGCTTCTCCTCGACCTTGGCCGGGGCGGGAGCCGGAGCGGCCTTGGCCACCTCGGCGGCCGGGGCGTCGCCGCCGGAGCTGCCGGCGTCACCCGAGCCGGACTCCCCGCCGGGGAGGCCCATCGCCGCCCGCCGCTCCTTGGAGCGCTTCAGCAGGTGTTCGGGGATCTCGGTCAACGGACGTGCCTCCGCAGGCGGAAGAGGCCGGGGCCGGAGCGACCCCGGTGCGGGAATGTCGGCGGGCCCCTGGCGGGCCCCGTCGTGCGCCGCACCCTAGACCGGCTCGTCGGCAGCCCTCCAAGCGAACGGAGCGCCGGTGGAACGGGGGTCGAGGTCCGGCCCGGCGCCGGGCCCGGGCGCCCGTTCCGCCGCGATGGCGGGCCACTCGCGGCGCGCCGGTACGTCGGGCCGGCGGAGACCGTCCGCCCCGCCGGGTCCTCGCCACCCCCCGCTCGTCTGATGTGCCCGTTCGCGATGGCCCGTGCTAGACCTCGTTCCACGAGCCGGCCCTGGAGCCCAGCGCCGGCGGGTCCCATTGTGAGTGAATTCACGTACTAGGAGGTGCGTACGGCGTGGTCGCGTTCGTCGGATCGGTGCTCGTCTCGATCCTGCTCACCGCCGGCGTTTTCTGGTACGCCAAGCGCCGCCCGGTGGGCACCCCGCTGTCCTGGGGTGAGGCCATGGCCTCTGCCACCTACGCCTTCTTCGGCATGTTCTGGGTCTACGGCGTGGTCCCGCACCACTGGCTGACCTGGTCGGAGAACGAGCTGGGCTGGCGCCCCGACAAGTACCTGGCCGGTCCGGCCGGCACCGGTCCCCTCCGGGAGATCCCGGTCAACATCTCGTACCAGACGCTCTCCCACCTCATCGCCGTCGTCATCTACGGCGTGTACCTGGCCCTGCACGTCGCCCTCTGGGCCGTGTGGCAGGGCCGGGGCGACAAGGCCGAGCGCAAGCGCAAGGCCCTGGAGGAG
>CAYQGF010000168.1:7106-7785 GCA_964416885.1 uncultured Iamiaceae bacterium | reverse complement strand
GTCGACTCGCCGGCGTCGTCGCCCAGGACGTCGGTGCTGTCCCGTCCGCAACGGGTGGCGGCGTCGATCACCACGGCGGAGGCGGCGACGCTCGGCTCACCGACGGCGCCGGGCACCTCGCCCAGCCGGGCGACGACCTGGCCGACCGGGTCGGGCCCGGCCTGCTCGGCCAGCTCGGGGCCGACGGCGAGCTCGTCGGGAGCGGCAGCGGCGAAGGCGTCGAGCACGTCGGGGTCGACGGCCCGGGCCGTGGCGCCGAAGGGTGACCCGCCCGAGTCGGCCAGCACCACGACCTGGGCGTACAGGTCCCGGAGCCGCGGCGGCTCGGCCTGGACCTCACCGCTGAGGGCCGGGTCGGAGGCGACGGCCGCCTCCACCCGGTCGACGGCGTCGTCGTCGGCCGTGGTCATGGTGAACGACGTGGGGACGTCCTCGGGGCGGAGCAGGTCGAGCATGGTCGGCTGGTCGGCGAACAGCCGCTGGGCCTCGGCATAGGACTGGTACCGGTCCCGGTAGGCCAGGCCCTCGGCCACCCCGGTCGCCTCGATGGCGGCCCGTACCCGGTCGATGTCGGCGGGCGTGGCGTCGGGGTCGAGGTAGACCGTGACCCCGACGTCGGCGTGGGCCGGGAGGGCCAGGGCGTCGCAGTAGGCGGCGTCGTCGGACGCCGTGGGGCTGG
>CAYQGF010000168.1:0-7096 GCA_964416885.1 uncultured Iamiaceae bacterium | reverse complement strand
GAAGACCGCCGATCTCAAGGTCATCGTCGCGATGGCGGCGAGCCTCGTCGCGATCGCGATCGCGCTTCCGATCATCTTCCTCCTCGGGCGCGCGCTCGAGCTGGGGCTCCGCCGGCTCGCGGAGCGCGCACCCGTGCTCGCGAGCCCGTTCGCGCCGCTCCTCGCGGGAGGCGTCGTCGGACGCCGTGGGGCTGGGGTCGTCGGCGGCCCGGACGGCGAGGGCGACGCCCCCTGCCACCAGGGCCACGGCAGCGGCCACCGGGAGCCAGCGGGCGCCCCGGGGCGACGGCGGGGCCGGGAGGGGGACCTCCTCCCCGGCCCCGACCCGGGCCCGGATGGCGTCCCAGGCCGGGTCGACCGGGCCCGAGGCGGCGGCGTCGAGGGCGGCCCGCAGGCGGGGCGGGGCCGCGGCGGAGCCGGTCTCGGTGTCAGCGGTCATCGGTCAGGACCTCCTGGAGCGAGGCCAGGCCTCGGCGGATCAGTGAGCGAGCTCTCGAACGTCAGGGTCGGCGCAGCCGACGCCGTCAGGGCGGTGGGCGGGGTCGGAGGACGTGAACCAGGCAACACGGATGTCTCCCCGACGGCGGAGCTCGCGGAGCCGTCGGCGCTCATTGGTTCGGCGTCAGCGGTCATCGGTCAGGACCTCCCCCAAGGAGGCCAGGCCGCGGCGGACCAATGAGCGGACGGTGGCGGGCCGGCAGCCGAGGAGGGCGGCGATCTCGTCGGTCGGGCGGTCGGCCCAGAAGCGCAGGACGATGGCCGTGCGGCGGCGCTCGGGGAGCCGCCGGACCGCCTGCCACACCTCGTCGAGGTCGGCGGGCAGGCCGGGGGCGGGCGCCGCGGTCGGGGCCGGCAGCGGGTGGCGGTCGACGGTGCGGCGGCGCCGGCCGTGGTCCCGGCACAGGTTGACCAGGACGGTGCGGAGGTAGGCGGCCGGGTTGTCCGGGGGGACGGCGCCCTCGCCGGTCAGCACCGGGGCGACCCGGACGAAGGCGTCCTGGGCCAGCTCCTCGGCCCGGTGCCGGTCGCCGACCAGGAGCCGGGCCAGCCGCACCGAGGCCTCGTACTCGTCCCGGTACAGGCGTTCCAGGGCATCGAGCGAGGTCATGGCCACCACACCCCGGTCCGACGTCCGGCCGGGGCGCAGCGTTGCACCCCCGGGTTGCTACCAGCCGTGGAAGGTCGGGCCCCGACGCTCGACGAAGGCGGCCACGCCCTCCTGGGCGTCGGCGGTGTGCATGGTGAGCTCCTGCGCGGCCGCCTCGGCCGCGAAGGCGGTGGGGCGGTCGCTGTCGAGCGAGGCGTTCACCAGGGCCTTGGTGAGGGCGAGGGCACGGGTGGGGCCGGTGGCGAGCCGGGCCGCCCACTCGGCCGCGGTGGCCTCCAGCTCGTCGGCCGGGACGACCCGGTTGACCAGCCCGATGCGCTCGGCCTCGGCGGCCGGGAGCTTGTCGCCGAAGAACATCAGCTCCTTGGCCCGCTGGGGCCCGACCAGGCGGGGGAGGAGGTAGGCGCCGCCGCCGTCGGGGACGATGCCCCGGCGCACGAAGACCTCGACGAAGCTGGCGGTGTCGGCGGCGAGCACGAGGTCGCAGGCGAGGGCCAGGTGGGCGCCGATGCCGGCGGCGGTGCCGTTGACGGCGGCGATCACCGGCTTCTCGCAGTCGAGGACCGCGCTGACCAGCCGCTGGGCGCCGTCCCGGATCAGCCGGCTGATGTCGCCGCTGGCGCGCTCGGGCGCTCCCTCGGGGCGGGCGACGGTCGGGGCGGCCGTGGCGCGCAGGTCGGCGCCGGTGCAGAACATCGTCCCGGTTGCGGTGAGCACCACGGCCCGGACGGCCAGGTCGGTGCTGGCCGCGCCCAGGAGGTCGATCACCCGGTCCCGTTGCGCCGCGGTGATGGCGTTGCCGACCTCGGGGCGGTTGAGGGTGATCCAGGCGACACCGTCGTCGGTCCGGTGCTGCACCTGCTCGTCGAGGGGACGCTCGTCGGCCATCACCCGAGCGTAGAACCGACCTGACGCCCCGTCAGAAAGCGACTCCGGCCTCGTTGCGTCCGAACTTTGAGTGCTTTGTTCCGCTCCGCGGTCCTACGCGCTCAAAGTTCGAGGGTCGGGGGCGGGCTACCGTCGCCGGCCGTGGTCGATGTCCACACCGCCCCGACCGAGCTGACCGCCCCGGCCAAGCTCACCGTCTCGCTCCGGGTCACCGGGGTGCGGGCCGACGGGTACCACCTCGTCGACGCCGAGATGGTCAGCCTCGACCTGGCCGACACGCTCAGCTTCGGGCCCGGCGACGGCCTCACGGTCGAGGCGGCTGGCACCGGGCTGCCGGTCCCGGCCGACGACGACAACCTGGTTCGCCGTGCCCTGCGCGCGGTCGGCCGGACCGCCGCGGTGCACCTGGTCAAGCGGATCCCCGCCGGCGGGGGGCTGGGGGGTGGGTCGTCCGACGCCGCCGCGGTCCTCCGGTGGGCCGGGCGGGCCGACCCCGACCGCCCCGACGACGTCGCCCTCGCCGCCTCGCTCGGCGCCGACGTCCCGTTCTGCCTCCGGGGCGGACGGGCGCGGGTCACCGGCATCGGCGACGTCCTGGCCCCGCTCCCGGTCGAGGACCGCACCTTCACCCTCGTCGTGCCGCCGTTCGGCTGTGCCACCCCGGCCGTCTACCGGGCCTGGGACGAGATGGGCGGCCCCACCGCCGAGGGGCCCAACGACCTGGAGCCGGCCGCCCTCGCCGTCGAGCCCCGGCTCGCCGAGTGGCGCGACCGGCTCGGTGCCGCCACCGGCGAGGTCCCGACGCTGGCCGGCAGCGGCAGCACCTGGTTCGTCCCCGGCGCCCACCCCGGCCCCGACCGCATCGTCGTCCGCACCACCGGTGTGTCGAAGGGTGTCTGACACCTATCGACACACTGGAGCGACGGCGGGTCAGAAGCTGCCCTCGCGGGCGAGCGTGTAGACGTCGCCGACGCGGGAGTCGTCGGCGGGGCGCACGGTGACGGTGAGGTCCCCGTCGGAGGTGCCGCACTCCTCCCGCACCCGGACCGACGTCGGCCGGCCCCCGGCCGAGGTGCCCCGGGCGGTGACGTTGCCGTTCGCCCGCCGGACCTCCATCTCGAGCGGCATCCCGGGCGGGGCCGTCAGGGTGACGGTGACCGCCCCGTCGCAGGTCAGCGAGAAGCCGTCGTCGACGGGCAGGACGAAGCGGTCCACGTCGTCGCGCGGGACGATCGTCGCCGCCACCTCGCCCATCTCGTCGGTGAGCTCGATCGGGTCGTCCAGCCCGTCGGGCTCGGCCTCGCACCCGTTCTCGGTGTCGCCGTCGTAGTCCTCGAAGCCCTCCCGGCACCGTCGACCGTCGGTGTTGGGCGCGTTCGGGCCGTGCGTCCCGTCGGGCCGGCAGGGCCGGTACTTCAGCGGAGTGCACGGCGGCACGGTCGTGGTCGTCGGCCGCTCGGTCGTGGTCGTCGTCTCGGCCGCGACCGGACCGTCGTCACCGCCGCCGTCGCCCCCCGAGACGGCGACGACCACGGCGACCACCGCCAGCAGCAGCACGACGGCGAGCGCCCCGCCCGCCACCAGCAGACGGTTGCGGAACACGGCGTCGGCCAACCCGGTGCGGGGCCGGGTGCCGCCCGGCCCCCCGCCCCGGAGCCGCGCCGCCGACGGTCGTCGGTCCGGGCGGGGGTCGAGGGCGGCGGCGAGCAGCGCCCGCAGGTCCGGGGGCAGGTCCCGGGCCGGGCGGTCGACCTTGCCCGTGGCGGCCCGGTGCATGAGGACCCGCGGGTCGGTGGCGACCGGCCCGAACGGGCCCTGTCCCGTCAGGGCGAAGTGGAGGGTGGCCCCGAGCGAGAAGACGTCGGCCGCCGGGCTGGCCGGCTCGCCCCGGGCCTGCTCCGGGGCCATGAAGCCGGGCGTGCCCACCACCATCGACGTGGCGGTGAGGCCGAGGGTGTGCTCGCCGGACCGGGCGACGCCGAAGTCGACCAGGCGCGGGTCGTCGTCCGCGGTGAACAGCACGTTCTCGGGCTTGATGTCCCGGTGGACGACGCCCTGCCGGTGCGCCGCGGCGAGGGCGTCGAGCAGCCGGTCGGCCATCGCCGCGACCGCGTCCGGGGTCATCGGACCGTCCCGCGCCACCCGCTCGTGGAGGCTCCCCCCGGCCAGGTAGGGCATGACCAGCACCACGTCGTCGCCGTCGTCGAGCAGGTCGAGGAGGCGGACGATGCCGGGATGGTCCAGCGAGCGGAGGACGTCGGCCTCCCGGCGGATGCGGGCCCGGGCCCGGGTGACCTCCTCGGGCGTGCCGTGCAGCGACAGCCGCTTCAGCGCGACCTCGCTGCCGTCGGGAGCGGTGGCCAGGTCGACGACCCCCATGCCCCCGCGGCCGAGGCGACGGACGACCTGGTACTGCACCCGGCCACGCTAGGGCGGCGCCGGGTCGGCGACGTCGCCCGCGCCGGGGGTCCGACCCCGACTCCGTCGGCGCGCGTGGCGGGGTCGGTGGGCGGAGGTAGGGTGGGCGCCGTGACGCAGACTCCCGACGCCACCGTGATCTCCGAAGCGCTGACGGTCATCGACCGGTCCCTGGCCCAGCTGGCCGCTCGAGAGCTCGTGTCGTCCACGGAGATGTCCGACCTCCTGCTCGACCTGCGCCTCCTGCTCATGGCCCACGACAGCCAGGGCCTCGACGAGCCGGTCGGCGAGGGCGCCCCCGTCTGATCCCTGCCCGCCGCCCCAACCCCGGGCTGACCGGGCGGGCGGCTCAGGCGAGGGCCAGCAGCTCGTCGAAGGCGGACTCGATGCAGGTCCGCAGCAGCACCGGCTCGGCCACCGACCCGGCGTCGACGTGGAGGCCCATGTCGAGGCTGCCGTTGACCGACATGGTGGTGAGGTTCCACGCCGTCCCCGCCAGCGGCCCGATCGGGTGGTTGGCCAGGATCTCGGCCCCGGCGATGAACAGCGGGAACGGCGCCCCCCGCACGTTGGACGTGGTGAAGTCGACCGTCGCGGTCTGCTGACGCACCATGCGCACCAGCAGCGGCGGGGGGAGCAGGTTGCCCAACCCGGCCACGGCGCCGGCCAGGCCCACCGCCCTCTCCTGCTTGGTGATGGACAGGCGCTCGTGGACCTCCCGGAACCGCCGGCGAGGGTCCTCGTCGACCGGGACCAGCACCCGGGTCGGGGCGAAGGCGTTGCCGCCGGCGGTCCGCTCCGAACGGGTGCTGACCGGCATCGCCATGCGCAGCTCCTCGATCGGGACGTGGAAGGCCCGGTGGTAGGTGCCCGCCCCACCCGCGGCCGCACACACGAAGAGGTCGTTGACGCTGCCGCCGAGCGTGGTGGCCGCGGCCTTGGCATCGGCGAGCGGGACGCGCAACAGCTCCAGCCGGCGTTCCAGGGTGCGCTCCCGCCACAGGGGGGAGAGCGCCTCGCCCGTGACGCCGACCTGCCGGGCCAGCGAGAGGGCCGTCGCCGCCGCGTCGCCGGGGAGGGCGGCCAACCGGGCGGGGTCGGTGGCGATCCCCGCCGCGCCCTCGACCGCCTGGCGGACCAGGTCGAGCGGCATCCGGGCCCGCTCGGCCAGCGACGCCACCGCCGCCTCGACCGATGAGGGCGCCGGCTCGGGCTCCTCGGTCGGGGCGTCGTCGGGCGTGGGGGCGGGGGCCGGGTCGCGCTCGAAGTCGATGAACTGCGCCGACATCCGCACCCCGCCCTCGCCGTCGGTGATGGTGTGGTGGAGCTTCTGGACCATCGCGCCCCGCCCGTCGGCCAGCCCGTCGACGACGACGAACTCCCACAGGGGACGGTCCCGGACGAAGGGGGCCGAGGCGATGTCGGTGGCCAGCTGGAGCAGCTGGGCCAGGTCGCCGGGCGGGTCGAGCACGACCCGGCGGACGTGGCGGTCGAGGTCGAGGTCGGGGTCGTCGACCCACCGCGGCGGGGCGAGGCCGGCCAGCCCGCCCTCGACCCGCCGCCGGAGCCGCGGGATGGACCGGACGGCCAGCTCCATCCGGGCCCGCAGCCGCTCGGGGTCGGGCGGCCGGTCGAACAGGGTGACGTTGGCGAACGCCGAGGACAGGTGCGGGTCGGCGTCCAGGGTCCACATCAGGGCCTCGACGTCGGTCAGGTGCCGGCTGTCCTCCACCCCGCCGACCTTAGGGCCGGACGTGCCACCTCGGAGCTGGTCGGTCCCGAGACCCCTCAGAACGGGACGGTGGTGTGCTTGAACTCGTTGAGGTTGGGGACCTCGAGCAGGGTGACGATGCGGTCGACCGTGGCCCGGGCGTACGCCCCGTCGTCACCCGGCCGGTCCATCACCCGGACGAAGGCGGCCGCCCCGGCGTGGATGAACGTCGGGACGCCCCACACGTCGTGGTCGGCGACCGATGCCTCGTGCTCGGAGCGGACCTGGGCGAGCAGCGAACCGTCGTCGACCGCGGCGAAGGCGGCCACGGCGTCGACGCCGTGGTCGGCCAGGACCTTGGCCAGCACCTCCCGGTCGCGCAGGTTCGCACCGTGGTCGTGCCGGGCGGCGAAGAGGGCGCCGTGGACGGCGCGGAAGCTCTCGGGGGCGTGGTCGCGCACCCAGACACCGACCTGGAGGGCGACGAGACCGCTGTCGTCGTCGGGCCGGTCCCAGATCGGCGCGTCGCCGTCGCCGACGTGGGCCTGGCCGAGCGAGAACGGCACGAACTCGACGTCCCAGTCGGCTCCGGCGGCCAGCCCGGCGAGGATGTGCTCGTTGGCGTTGCGGGCGAAGGGACAGCGGTAGTCCCACGTCACGGCGAAGTCGGTCATGCCCAGGGCCAACCTCGGCGGGGCGCCGGGCCTTCCCCGATCAGGTCAACGACGTCGGAGCCGCCAGGCCCGCTTGGCGACCTGACCGACGGCGAGGCCGACGACCATGCCACCGATCACGTCGCTGGCGTGGTGGATCTTGACGTGGACGCGGCTCGACGCGACCAGCGCCGCGAGGCCGAACCAGCCGGCGGTCGCGGCCCGGCCCCGACCGTCGGACAGGAGGGTCGCGGCGCACATGGCGGCGCTGGCGTGCCCGCTCGGGAAGCTGGTCGTGATCGGGATGCGGAGGTGGTG
>CAYQGF010000167.1:0-7820 GCA_964416885.1 uncultured Iamiaceae bacterium | reverse complement strand
CGGGGGATGATCGTCATCCGCCACAACCTCGACACCCTCGACCGCCGCACCCCGGACTGGCTCGAGACCGGCGACGACGGCTTCCAGGCGACCGTGCGCGAGCTGCCCACCCGGGCCCAGATCGACGTGCCGGTGCGCGAGCAGCTCATCATCGAGCTCTACTCCAAGTAGCCCCAGAACTCCCCCCAGCGAAGAACGAAGACGAGGAAGGCAACCGATGCTGGTCATCCAACGACCGACGGTCGAGGCGCTCGACGAGGAGCAGGAGAACCGCCAGCGGTTCTCGATCAGCCCCCTCGAGCCCGGCTTCGGCCACACCCTGGGCAACTCGCTGCGCCGCACCCTGCTGTCGTCCATCCCGGGTGCCGCCGTCACCGAGGTCCGCTTCGACGACGCCATCCAGGAGTTCGACACCATCACCGGTGTCACCGAGGACATCACCGACATCATCTTGAACCTCAAGGACCTGGTGTTGACCTCGGAGTCCGAGTCGCCGGTCACCCTGCGGCTCGACGTGCGGGGCCCGGCCGAGGTCACCGCGGCCGACCTCCAGCTCACCGCCGATGTCGAGGTGCTCAACCCCGAGCTCCACATCGCCAGCCTGAACAGCAAGGGCCGGCTGTCGGTCGACGTCACCGTCGACCGGGGCAAGGGCTACGTCTCGGCCGACCGCAACAAGCAGGGTGCGACCATCGGGATCATCCCGGTCGACTCGATCTTCTCGCCGGTCCGGCGGGTCGCCTTCGACATCCAGCCCACCCGGGTCGAGATGGACACCGACTACGACCAGTTGGTCCTCGACATCGAGACCGACGGCTCGATCTCGCCCCGCGAGGCCCTGGCCTCGGCCGGCGCCACCTTGAAGTCCCTGGTCGAGCTGATCGAGGGCATGAGCGACGACCCGCAGGGCCTCGTCCTCACCGAGGCCGACAGCGCCGCCACCGGCTCGCCCGACCTCGAGCTGCCCATCGAGGACCTCGACCTGTCCGAGCGCCCCCGCAACTGCCTCAAGCGGGCGCAGGTCAACACGGTCGGTGAGCTCCTGCTCAAGACCGAGGACGACCTGCTCGCCATCACCAACTTCGGCCAGAAGAGCCTCGACGAGGTGCTGGTGAAGCTGGACGAGCGGGGCCTGAGCCTGAAGGGCCGCGACTGACATGCCCGCCACTCCGAAGAAGGGCCGCCGCTTCGGCGGCAGCGCCTCGCACCAGAAGGCGATGATGGCCAACCTGGTCGCCTCGCTCGTGGCCGCCGAGGCCATCACCACCACCGAGGCCAAGGCCAAGGCCCTGCGCCCGGTGGCCGAGAAGCTCATCACCAAGGCCCGCAAGGGCGGTCTCCACAACCACCGCCAGGTGGTGTCGTCGCTCAACGGCGACAAGGAGGCCGCGGCCAAGCTGATGGAGGAGATCGGCCCCCGCTACGCCGACCGCAACGGCGGCTACCTCCGCATCCTCAAGCTGGGGCCGCGCCAGGGCGACAACGCCCCGATGGCGCGCATCGAGCTGGTCTGACCTCGTCGCGCCCCGTGGGGCCGCGACCATCTGATCGGGCCAGGCGACGCGTGGCCCGATCGGGCCATCTTCGGGCCATCATGCGACGGATGTCTCATCTCGGGCCGCGCCCGGGCGACGGAACGGGGTGCGGTCCGTCCGACGCGGGCCGTGACGACGGATGCCGCCCATGATGCGCAAGGGAGACCTGCGGGAGTACCCGGTCGAGTGGGTGCTGCGCGCCGCCGCCGAGGAGCGGCTGAGCGGTGGCATCGAGTTCCACACCGGCTCGGTCGCATGCGTCCACCTCGACGACGGCGACGTCTACCTGGCGTCGGCGGAGGGTGACGAGGTGCCGGGCCTGGCCGACGACCTCGACGACGAGGCGGTCGCCGCCGAGGAGGAGCGCTGGCAGAGCCGGACGGTCGCGGTCGTCCGGGCGCTGTTGGCCGTCGACGACGGCTGGTACTTCTTCCACCCCCTCCACGACCATCCCCTCCGGGGCGAGTGGCGCTGGGAGGTCGCCGACGTCCTGGCCGCGGCCCGGCCCCGTCCGGCGGCGGTCCCCCCGCTGGGTGCTCCGGAGCCGTCCCCCGCCCCGGCCGCCGCCGAGCCGGAGCCGCCCGGAACGGTGATGTTCGGCGAGGTCGGGCCCGGCCGGCCCCTCACCGATGACGAGTGGGCCGTGCTCCGAGCCGTCGCGGCTCCGGTCGAGCGCGACGAGCTCGCTCGCCGGCTGGGCTGGTCCCGGGAACGGCTGGAGCTGGCCCTCGCCCCCCTGGTCGGGCCACCCGGCCCCTCCGATGGACCGGCGGTGGCCGACGGCGACAGGCCCGAGGCCGCGGCGGCGCGGGGCCGCGGGCGGCTCCGGATCCGCGCCTCGCGCCCGGCCGGCTGACCGCGGGCCGGCCCCGAGGTCTCCGTCGGGGCGGGTAACCGAGCGGAAACCGGGTGCCCGCATACTGCCTCCGGCAGCCTCGGGCCGGACGACGGAGGGGGAGGGCGTCGCCCGACCCGAGGCGCCAATCGACCCCGGACCACAGGAGCACCAGTGTCGGACCGACCGCCGGCCACCAACCCGTCCGTCGCCGCGGACCGCATCCACGAGGGTGACGTCCTCTTCTTCGCGCCACCGGTCGAGACCGACGACCTGACGGACTTCGCCCAGCTCGCGGCGCGGGTGCAGGGCGCACCGTGGGTGCACGTCGCCGTGGCCGGTCCGCCCGGTCCCGACGGCCTCCCGGAGGTCGTCGGCTTCGACCAGACCGGCGACCCGGACCGGCTGGGCCTCAACTGGACGCCGGAGGTGGTGGTGGCGCCCTGGTCGTCCACCGCCGCCCACGCCGTCACCGCGCTGCGCCCGCCGACGGGGGGGACGGTCCTGGCCGAGGCGGCCCGCCGCCTCGTCGACGCGCCCTACGACATCCCGGGCCTCCTCGCCTTCGCCGCCGCCACCCAGGCCCGCATGTTCGCTCCCGGGGCGGCCCGGGACCGGCTCCTGCACTTCGCCGACGGCCTGGTCGCCCAGGACCGCTCCGACCGTCGGGCGGCCCAGGACGCCCGGGAGCCCCACACCTGCGTGAGCGCCGTCGCCGCCGCGCTCGTCGAGGCCGGCCAGCCCGTCACCGTCGTGGAACCGACAGGCGACATGACGGGTGACCCGGACCTGTTCGACCTCCTCGGCACCTCCATCGACGAGCTGTACGACCGGGTCGAGCGGGCCAACCCGGTGGTCGTCCGGGCCACCGGGGCCATCGGCCGCCCGGCCCTGGTGCCGACCGAGGACCTCCGCCAGGCCTGGGGCTACGACGACGCCATGACCCAGTTCCCCGGGCCGGTCATCCCCTCGACCGAGAAGTACCTCGAGCTGCTCGACCGGGTGATCGCCCACCGGGCCGCGGGGAAGGTCACTGCCGACCAGCTCGTCAGCCGGGGTGAGCTCGAGCCCCGGCGCGATGCCGTCCACCCCACCGTCAGCCCCGCCATGCTCCACGCCGGGCTCCTCGCCGGCGGCTTCACCGAGGTGGCGTAGGCCCAGCCGGACGGGCGAGGCCGGGGGTCAGGGGTCGACCTGGTCGGCCCAGGCCCGGGCCCCGACCTCGGCGCACCGGGCGCGGGCCGCAGCCCGATGGGCCGCCGCTCCCTCGTCGTCGCCGAGGCGGGCCGCCGCGATGGCCCGGTAGCGGTCCATGGGGCCGATGCACGGGCCGCCGTAGCCGATCACCCCGAAGGTCCAGCCGCCCCGGTCGAGGGCCGGGGCCACCTCGGCCGTGGCCTCGTCGTCGTCCAAGCGGTCCGCGAGGAGGATGGCGAGGGCGAGCGTGGCCGGCCGGAAGTGGATGCGCTCGGTCCGCAGCGTGGCGACGCCCGTCCGCAGCCGGGACCGGGCCTCGGCCTCCCGGCCGGCGTCGGCCTCGGCCAACCCGGCCAGCACGTGCCAGATGGCGTAGCGGTAGCGGTCGGCCGCACCGGTGATGATCGAGGCCGACGACGCCAGCGAACCGACCCGCAGGGCGCGGCCCAGGAGGTGGAGGCCGAACGTGGCCTCGGCGTCGGCGATGTCGAGCCGTCGACCGAGGTGGAGCGCCCGCTCGGCCGACGCGTCGGCCTCGACGGTCTCGTCCCGGGCCTCGGAGATGACCGTGCGGAAGGCCTCGGCCTGCCACCGCGCCCGGGCCACGCCGGCCCGCCGCCCCAGGTGCTCCAGCTCGTCGGCCCACCGCTCGCCCTCGCCCCACCGCCCGCTCGACAGCGCGACCCCGACCGCGACGGCCAGCCCGGCCGCGGCCTCACCGGGCGGTGCGGCGCCGTCGAGGCAGGCGTCGGCCAGCGCCGCGGCCGCGTCGCCGCCCGCGCCGTGGTCGACCTCGTCGAGGGTCAGGAGGAGGCGACGGGCCATCAGCGAGCCCGCGTCGGCGTGGTCGGCCGCGGTGCGAGCGACCAGGTCGGCCAGGTCCCCGTCGAGAGGGAGCTGGCCGTTGACCAGCTCCAGGGCCAGCTCGGCCGCCACCCGGCCCCGATCGTGATGGCCGCTCGGGAGCCGGCGCAACGCCAGGCCCAACCGGCGCCGGCGCCCGGGCCGTCCGCCGATCACCCCGCCATGGCCGGCGCCGCCCAAGCCGGCGGCGACGAGGCTGGCATGGTCGTCGTCGGCGGCCCGCTCCAGCGCGTCGTCGTAGGCCTCCTCCGCCTCCTCGGCCCGGCCCGCCCGTTCGAGGGCCGCCGCCCACCGGAGGCGCAGCTCGGGGGGCGCGCTCGGCCCGGCCAGGTCGAGGGCCGCGGTCAGGAGCCGCACCGCCCGCTCGTGCTCGCCCCGGGCCATCAGCTCGGCGGCGCCCCGTTCGGCGGCGTCGACCGCCTCGGCCCGGTCGACCACCGGGACGGCGGCGACGAGCAGGGCGGCGGCATCGGGCTGACGGCCCGGTTGCCGGGCCAGCTCGGCGCCGGCCCGGCCCCGCCAGCGCGCCGCGGTCGCCAGGTCGACGGCGTCGGCCAGGGCGGTGGCGACCAACTGGTGGCGGAAGCGCCAGCGGCCCGGCGTCGCCGCCCGCTCCACCAGCTCGTGGCCGGCCGCGGTGCCGAGGGTGGTGAGGACCTGGTCGAGCGGTCGCTCGGCCAGGAGGGCGACGAGGTCGGGGTCGATGTCGGGACCGACGACGGCGGCGACCTCGAGCAGTTCGCGGGTCGGGGCATCGAGGCCCGACAGCCGGCGGCGGACGGTCGACGCGGCGCTGGCCGGCACCACCACGTCGGTCGGGCCCCGGCCCGGGTCGAGCTCTCGCACCGCGAGGGTGGTCCAGAGGGCGTTGCCGCCGCACCACCGGTGGATCGCCTCGGCCCACCGCCGGGCGCGTCCCGCGGCCAGCCCGGGCCAGTCCCGGCGAACCGCCAGGAGCACGTCCTCGGCGCTGAGGGGGGCCAGCATCACCGTCCGGACGTCGTCGGTGTCGTCCTCCCGGCTCGGGGCGGTGGCCACGACCGCGACGCCGGGGGGCCGATGGCGGGCCACCGCGTCGAGCAGGAGGCGGGACCGGGCATCGGAGCGGTCCGCATCGTCGACGACGAGGACGAGGCCCGTCCGTCCGGCCGACGCGGCCAGGGACTCGAGGAGGGCGAGGGCCTCGTCCTCCCGGCCGGGCATCGGCGCCGGGCCGGGCACGAGGTCGGGGACGACCACCTGACCTCCGTCGGCCACGACCACGCGCGGGGCGTCCTCGCCGGCGCGCAACCGGGCGGCGACGGCGGCGAGGAAGGTCGTGCGGCCCGCGCCCGGCTCGCCCCGGACGAGCGTCGTCCGCCCTCGCGTCGCGGTCAGGTCGGACCGCACGTCGGCGGCGACGGCGTCGGCCTGCTGGGCCCGTCTCGGGGCCAGCGCGAGGGGTGTGGCCCCGGCCCGGTCGGCGGCCCGGGCCGGTCGGACCGCCGGCGGGGCCGGCTCGGACCCGGGCCGGAGGGCCGCCTGCTCCTCGTCGTCGAGGCGCTGCGAGGGTTGGAGGCCGACGCCGTCGCGCAACGCCCGCCGGAAGCGGTCGCCCAGCCGCAGGGCCTCGGCGGCCCGGCCGGCCAGGCGCAGCGCCCGCATCGCCGCCACGACGACGTCCTCGCGGGAGACCTCGTCCTGGGTCAGACCGGTCGCGAGCGCGGCGGCCTCGGCCGCCCGGCCGGCGTCGGTGAGCAGCTCGACCTGTCGGAGGGCGACGTCGACCCGTTCCAGCCCGAGCCCCTGGCGGGCGACGTCGATGCGGACGGAGCCCTCGACGTCGGCGTAGGGCTCCCCCCGCCACGTGGCCAGCGCCCGGCCGAGGACGTCGGCCGCCGCGCCCGGCTCGCCCCCGCCTTCGAGGGCATGGGCCTCGGCCACCGCGGCCCGCCAGGTCGCCAGGTCCAGGACGACGTCGTCGGCGAGGCGGTAGCCGGCGTCGGCCGAGACGATCAGGTCGTGGTCGGAGCCGCTGGCGGTCGCTCGCGCCCGGGCGACGGCGACGTTGAGGGCCGTGCGGGTGTTGCCCGGCGGCGTGTCGGGCCACAGCTCGACCTCGAGGACGTCCCGTGACACCCAACGACCCTCCGCCGCGGCGAGCAGGGCGAGGACCCGGCGCACCTGGGCGCGTCCGGGCCGCACGACGGCGCCCTCCACCTCCACCTCGACCGGGCCCAAGACCCGGACCTCGATGACCACGGGTCGAGGGTAGGCGCGCCGGGCCGGCGGCCTCCGCACGTCGCGTCGGCGGGGCCGGGTCGGTAGCGTCGGCCGGCGTGACCCTGTTCGACCCGGCCGACACCGCGGCCACCGTCGGTCCGACCCGGCGGGTCCGGCTCACCGTGGCCTACGACGGCTCGGGGTTCCACGGCTTCGCCCCGAACACCGGGGTGCGCACCGTCGCCGGCACCCTGGCCGAGGCGATCGGTCGGTGGGCCGGCCACGAGGTCGAGCTGACCTGCGCCGGGCGCACCGACACCGGCGTCCACGCCTGGGGGCAGGTCGTCACCGTCGACCTCCGCGCCGCCCGGCTCGATGGCGACGACCGGCTGGCGGCCCTGGGCCGGTCGGTCAACCGGATGTGCGGGCCCGAGGTGGCCGTGCGCGACCTCGCGATCGTCGACGACACCTTCGACGCCCGGTTCTCGGCCGTGGCCCGCCGCTACCGCTACCGGATCTGGAACCATCCCGAGCCCGACCCGTTCAGCGCCCGCCACGCCTGGCACGTCGACCAGCCCCTCGATCGGGCGGCCCTGCGCCTGGCCTGCGACCCGCTGATCGGCGAGCACGACTTCTCCACCTTCTGCCGCAAGCCCAAGGGGCGTGACGTCGAGCCCAGCCTGGTGCGGCGGGTCGTCGACGCCCGGTGGGTCGTCGAGGCCGAGGGCCTGCTGCGCTTCGAGGTCGAGGCGTCGGCGTTCTGCCACCACATGGTGCGCAGCATCGTCGGGATGATGGTCAGCGTCGGCCGGGGCCGGATGTCCGCGGGTGAGGTCACCGGCGCCATCGCCGCCCGCGACCGCTCCCGGGTCGGTGGCGACATGGCCCCGCCCCACGGTCTCACCCTCTGGACCGTCCGCTACCCCGGCTGGAGCTCCGTCCCCGACTGACCGTACGGAAGGTGCCAGGCACCTTCCGTACGGTCAGCCGAGGAGGTCGACGTGGAGGCCCTCGGCCCGGAGCCGGTCGACCGCCTCACGGCGTTGGTCGGGGTCGCGGGTCTCGAGGGTGAAGACCACCTCGACCTCGTCGATGCCCACCCGGACCCCGGCCCGGTGGTGGTCGACGGCGAGGACGTTGAGGCCCAGCCCGGCGATGGTGCCGGTGATGCCGGCCAGGGCGCCGGG
>CAYQGF010000166.1:0-7874 GCA_964416885.1 uncultured Iamiaceae bacterium | reverse complement strand
CACTCCCACATCGGCCACCCGGCGCTGTACGACGCCGCCGACGAGGCCGGCCTCCTGCTGTGGCAGGACCTCCCCCTCCACGGCGGCTACGTCCGCACGATCCGCAAGCAGGCCATGCGCCAGGCCCGGGAGGCGGTCGACCTGCTCGGCCACCACCCGTCGGTGGCGGTGTGGTGCGGTCACGACGAGCCGTTCCCGGTCGAGGTCGACCCCGACGTCGGGCCGGCGCCGGCGTCGGTCGGGCGCTCGGCCCTGCGCCAGCAGCTCCCGTCGTGGAACGCCTCGGTGCTCGACCGATCGATCAAGCGGACGCTCCAGCGCCAGGATGGCACCCGTCCCGTCGTGGCCCACTCCGGCGTGGCCCCCCATCCGCCCAAGCTCGACGGCACCGACTCGCACCTCTCCTTCGGCTGGGCCCACGGCGACGAGCGGGCGCTGCCCGGCTTCGCCCGGCTGGTCCCCCGGATGGTGCGGTTCGTGTCCCAGCTCGGGGCGGCGTCGGTCCCGCCCACCGACGACTTCGTCGGCGCCGCGGCCTGGCCGGCGCTCGATTGGGCCGGCCTGGCCCGGGACCACGCCCTCGAACGAGAGGTGATGGAGCGCCAGGTGCCCCACGGGGCGTTCGGCTCCTACGAGGAGTGGAAGGCCGCGACCCAGGCCCACCAGGCGCTCGTCGTCCGGCGCCAGGTCGAGGAGCTCCGACGGCTCAAGTACCGGCCGACCGGTGGGGCGTTCGTCCACACCCTGGTCGATGCCCAGCCCGCCATCAGCCCGGCGCTGCTCGACCACGAGCGGGTGCCCAAGCCGGCCTGGGACGCCCTGGTCGCGGCGTGCCGGCCGGTGATCGTGGTGGCCGACCGGTTGCCGGCCACGGTCGGGCCGGGCGACGCCCTGGCCCTCGACGTCCACGTCGTGAGCGACCGGCGCTCCTCGTTGGCGGGCCTGGCCGTCACCGTCGACGCAGCCTGGCCCGGCGGGTCGCACCGGTGGCGGGCCCGGGGCGACGTCCCGGCCGACGACTGCGTCCTGGTGACCACGGTCCAGCTCGTCGTCCCCGACGCGCCGGGCGAGCTGACCCTCACCCTCCGCCTGGCCGGCGCCGACGGCACCGAGCTGGCCACCAACGCCGACGCCACCACGGTCCTCCCCCGCTGACCAAGGGTTCGGGGGCCGACCAGCCGGGGTACTGTCAGCCCATGTCCCTCGCAGCCCGGGACCTGCCCCGTCGCATGACCGCCGACGAGTTCTTCGCGACCACCGACGAGCTGCCGCGTGCCCAGCTCATCGACGGCGTCCTGGTGGTCCCCGTGAACGGTCCCTCCTATCCGCACCAAGTCATCGTGACGCGGCTGGTCCACGGCTTCATGACCCACGCCGAGACCCACCCCGGTGCGGGACACGTGGTGCCGTCGGTCGACCTCCGCGTCACCGACGACACCGTCCTCCAGCCCGACCTGCTGTGGCTGCCCGACGGTGTCGAGTTCGATCGCTCGACCGCTCCGCCCCTGACGGTCGAGATCCTGTCGCCCTCGACCCGTCGGTACGACCTCGGCGCCAAGATGCGGCACTACCTGGCCGCCGGCGTGCAGGAGGTGTGGGCGATCGAGCAGGTGCCGGTCTCGGTCACCGTGCACCGGGCCGACGCGGAGCCCGCCGTCCACACCGACGTGGTCACCACGCCCCTGGTGCCCGGCTGGGCCGTGGAGGTCAGTGCCCTCGGCGCTCGGTGACGAGGTCGAAGACGACGCGGCTGGCGGCGTCGGACCCGCTGGCGGCGGAGGACACCAGGTTGCGGCCCATGGTCACGGCGTTGCCGACGGCCCACACGCCGGGCACCGAGGTCAGCCCGAAGGCATCGACCACCGGGTAGCCGTGCTCGTCGAGGGCGCAGCCGAGCGAGGCGGCCAGCGGCGACGACGGCTCGGCCATCACGGCCACGAACAGCGCGGTGCGGTCGAGCACCTCGCCGCCCTCGACCTCGAGCCCGACCATCCGACCGTCGTCCACGACGACCCGGGCCGGCGGACGGGGCTCCACCGCGACACCGGGGCCGAGGTCGGTGCCGGCCGGGGCGAAGGCCAGGACGTCGTCGCTCCACTGGGTGAGCACGCCGGCCAGGTGGGCGACGAAGTCGGGCTGGCCGACCACCGCGATGGGCCGGTCGCGGGCCTCCCACCCGTGGCAGAAGGGGCAGTTGGCGGCGTCGCCACCCCAGACCTCGGCCAGCCCGGGCAGGTCCGGGAGCGGGATGCGCATGCCGGTGGCCAGCACGACCCGCCGGGCGGCGAGGTCCGGTCCGCCGGCCCGGCCGACGACGAAGGCCCCGCTCGTGCCCTGGATGCCGGTGACGCGGTCGTCGACCAGCTCGACGCCGTAGCCCGTCACCTCATCGCGCCCGATGCGGACCAGGTCGGCCGGCGCTGCACCATCGCGGGTCAGGAAGCCGTGGGAGTGGGCCACGCCTTCGTTGACCGGGTGGCCGGCGTCGACCACCGCGACCCGGAGCCGGGCCCGGCCCAGCACCAGGGCGGCCGACAGGCCGGCCACCGACCCTCCGACCACCACCACGTCGTACGTCGTCTCGTCGCTGCTCATGGCGGCGACGGTACGAACGGCCCGGAGATGTGGCAACGTTCCTTGCCCATGAGGCAAGACGAGGACGCGACGACCGATGTCGAGGGCCGGATCCGGCGGAGGCTCAAGGCCCGTCGCACCGAGCGGGGGCTGAGCCTGGAGGCGCTCGGACGCGAGGCCGGGATGTCGGCATCGCTGCTCAGCCGGCTCGAGTCCGGTGCCCGCCGCCTCAGCATCGACCACCTCGCCGCGCTGGCCCGGGCCCTCGACGTCAGCGTCGACGACCTGCTGGTCGACCCGGCGCCCGCCGACCCCCGCATCCAGCCGGTCGCCCACGACACCGACGACGGCTCGACCTACTGGGCGCTGTCGGCCGCCACGGTGCCCGGCACGCCCCGGGCGTTCAAGGTCCGCATCCGCCGCACCGAGCTGGGGCCGCTCCAACAGCACCCGGGCCGGGACTGGCTCTACGTCCTGTCCGGGCGGCTCCGGCTCCGGCTGGCCGACCACGAACACGTCCTCGGTCCCGGCGAGGCCGCCGAGTTCACCACCACCCAGCCCCACTCGCTCACCGCGGTCGACGAGCCGGTCGAGATCCTCACCCTGTTCGGCCCGGCCGGCGAGGGCGTCCACCTCCACCCCACCGACGAGGGCTGACCGTACGGGAAGTGCCTGGCACCTTCCGTACGCGCTCCAGCCCACCGGCGGGCTCCGAGGGGTAGCGTGCCGCCCCGATGACACCCAGGGGGATCGACCGGCTCCATCCGGTCGCGCGCGAAGCCATGTGGGAACGACGGGCGGTCCTGCGGGCCATGGGCCTGGGCGCGGCCGGGCTGGCCTCGGCCGGCGTCCTCGCGGCGTGCGGCGACAGCGGTGGGCGCCAGAGCAGCGCCACGACCACCAGCCCGGGCACGACCGGAGCCCCGGCGACGACGATCGGGGGACCGGTCGCGGCGAGCGTGGCCGCCTACGACCCCGACGTCCCCTACTGGGAGCAGGGCGCCTTCGCCCCGGTCACCGTCGAGTCCGACGTCACCGACCTGCGGGTCACCGGCACGATCCCGTCGGACCTGTCGGGCCTGTACGTCCGCAACGGCTCCAACTCCCGCTCCGGCGAGTCGCCCCACTGGTTCATGGGCGACGGCATGGTCCACGGCCTGCGCATCGAGGACGGCCGGGCCTCCTGGTACCGCAACCGCTACGTCCGCACGACGCTGTACGACCGGGGCATCGAGTTCGCCGACGCCGGCATCCCGGGCGGCGACATCAGCCAGAGCAACGTCGCCATCGTCCACCACGCCGGGAAGCTGCTGACCCTCGGCGAGGTCGGCTTCCCGTACCACCTGCTCACCAGCGACCTCTCGACCGTCGGCCCCTACGACTTCGACGGCCAGCTCTCGACCTGGATGACCGCCCACCCGAAGATCGACCCGGCGACGGGGAAGATGCACTTCTTCGGCTACGGCTTCGCCGACCCGCTGCTGACCTACCACGTGGCCGACGCCGACGGCCGGCTGGTGCACAGCACGCCGATCGACATCCCGGTGGCGACGATGATCCACGACTTCGCCATCACCGAGACCGACGCGGTGTTCTGGATCGGGCCGGTGCTGTTCGGTGTCGAGGGCTCGGTGCCCGGCTTCCCCTACGGCTGGGACCCCGACAACGGACCGACCCGCGTCGGCGTCATGCCCCTCGACGGCGACGGCTCCGAGATCCGCTGGGTCGACATGGAGCCGAGCTTCGTGTTCCACGGCACCAACGCCCACCGCGACGGCGACGACGTGGTGCTCCGGGTCAACAAGCTGCGGTCGGCCTTCGGCCCCGACGGCGACCTGGTGGCGTCTCGGCTCCACGAGTGGCGCATCGGCACGGGCGGCGCCGACCTCACGCTCGGTCAGGAGCAGCTCAACGACGTCGACATGGACCTGCCGGTGATCGACGGTCGCTACACGGGCCGCGAGCAGCGCCACGCCTGGTACGTCACCACCGACGACACCGGCGACTACGGCTTCGAGTTCGCCGGCACGCTCCATCGCGACCAGCGCACCGGGCACGAGACCGTCTGGGACCCGGGGCCGCACGAGCGGGCCGGCGAGGTCTTCTTCGTCCCTGCGGCACAGGGAGAGGGCGAGGGCTGGCTGCTGACCTTCGCCTACGACCGCACCACCGACACCTCGGCGCTGGCGATCCTCGACGCCACCGACGTCGCCGCCGGCCCGGTCGCCCGCATCCACCTCCCGGTGCGCGTCCCCTTCGGCTTCCACGGCCTCTGGGTCCCCGAGGACGACCTCTAGCCCCGCGTACGAAAGGTGCCTGGCACCTCTCGTACGGATCGGCCCGACCGGGTGCCCCTCCCCTGCCCGGGACCGGCCCAAGGGGGGAAACCGTCGCGCTAGGTTGCGGGCTCCGCCGACGACAGGAGTGGGGGCAGATGGCCACCGAGTTCTCGCGGGGGCAGAAGAGCCCGCTGTCGAACCTGACCCAGGGGACCGACCTCTACGTCGGGGTCAAGATCGACGGGCCGGGCGAGTGGGACATCTCCTGCTTCGGGCTCGACGAGGCCGACCAGTTGAGCGACGACGCCTACTTCGTCTTCTTCAACCAGCCCAAGTCGCCCGAGGAGTCGATCCAGCTCCTCGGCGCCCAGTCCGGCGACACCGAGTCGTTCCGGCTCACCCTCGACAACGTCCCCGACAAGATCCACAAGCTGTCGATCTGCGCCGCCAGCGAGGACACGACCGCCGGCCAGATCACCAGCGGCTGGTTCCGCGTCGTGGTCGGCGGCGAAGAGGTCGTGAAGTTCAGCTTCACCGGCTCCGACTTCTCCGGCGAGCGGGCCATGATCATCGGCGACGTCTACCGCAAGGGCGTGTGGCGGGTCGCGGCGGTGGGCCAGGGCTTCAACGGCGGCCTGGCCGACCTGATCCGCAGCTACGGCGGCGAGGTCGCCGACGAGGAGCCCGCCCCGGCGGCCCCGCCGGCCGACACCGGCTTCGCCCCGCCCCCTGGACCGGCCCCCGCCGCACCGGCGGCCCCGGCCGCTCCCGGGTTCGCCCCGCCGCCCGGCGCACCGCCCCCGCAGGCTCCGCCGGCCCCGGCCCCCGGCTTCGCCGCCCCTCCGGGTGGCGCGCCACCGCAGGCGCCGCCACCGCAGGCCCCACCCCAACCGGCCCCGCCGGCGCAGCCGGCCGCGGCGGGCGCCGGGGCACCGGCACCAGCCGGCACCATCGACCTCTCCAAGGCACCGGCCCAGGGCTACGGCGACACCCCGACGATGTACCAGCCGACCCCACCCGGGGCGATGGTCAGCCTGGAGAAGTACAAGGAGAAGCCCACCACCGGCCGGTGGACCCAGCAGAGCTCGAAGATGGTCAAGGTCACCCTCGGCCCCGAGTGCCTGGCCCGCAAGGGCTCGATGGTCGCCTACCAGGGCAACATCGAGTTCGACCACAAGGGCTCGGGCGGCTGGAAGAAGATGCTCGAGAACAAGATGACCGGCCAGGGCCTGAGCATGATGATCTGCAAGGGCGAGGGCGAGGTCTTCCTGGCCGAGGACGCCACCGACCTCCACATCGTCGAGCTCAACGGCCGCACGATCAACATCAACGCCAACAACGTCCTCGCCATGGACGCCACCCTCCAGGTCGAGACCAAGCGGATGGAGTCGGCCGGGCTCCCCGGCGGCGGCTTCTTCCACATCGAGGTCACCGGTCAGGGGACCATCGTGGTGATGACCCACGGCACGCCGATGACCATCCCGGTGCAGGGGCCGACCTCCACCGACGTGAACGCCACCGTGGCCTGGTCCGCCGGCATGCGGGTCAGCGTGTCGAACCAGGTCCGGGTCCAACGCAACCTGTACGCCGGCCAGTCGGCCGAGGCCGGGTGCCTCGACTTCATGGGGATGGGCGAGGCCTTCGTGGTCGTCCAGCCCTACGAGGTCTGAGGCCGGACGGACGAGAGGAGACACGAGAGATGCAGGGCTTCCTGACCCAGCAGTACCAGCCGACGCCGATCGGCGACGTCATGTCCAACCACGGCTCCAAGATGTGCAAGGTCATCATGCAGCCGGGCGTCGACATCATGGCCAAGACCGGCTCGATGGTCGCCTACAAGGGCCTGATCGACTTCAACCCCAACCCGCCGTCGATGGGGTCGATCGTCAAGTCGTGGGCCACCGGCGAGGGTGTGCAGCTGATGCAGGCCACGGGCCAGGGCGAGCTGTTCCTCGCCGACTACGGCTCCGAGGTCATCGTGATGCAGCTCGCCAACGAGGCGTTGTCGGTGAACGGCCCCAACATCCTGGCCTTCCAGAACACCCTCCAGTGGGGCATCGAGCGGGTGAAGGACGTCAAGATGGCCTTCTCCGGCCAGGGCATGTTCAACGTCGTGCTCCGGGGCCAGGGCTGGGTCGCCCTCACCAGCCGGGGCACGCCCGCCGTGCTCGACACCCGGGAGGCGCCGACGTTCGTCGACACCGACGCCCTGGTCGCCTTCACCGAGGGCCTGAGCATCACGCCCCGGCGCACGGCCAAGATCAGCAGCCTGATCCCGGGCCGGGGCTCGGGCGAGGCGTTCCAGCTGGGCTTCCAGGGCCAGGGCTTCGTGGTCGTGCAACCGGCCGAGGAGGCCTCGTCCAAGATGTCGATCCGAGGCTGAGGAGACGACGATGGGTTACCCCCCGCAGGGCGGCTACCCGCCCCAACCCGGCTACCCGCCCCCGGGTGGCTACCCGCCGCAACCGGGCTATCCGCCCCAACCCGCCGGCTACCCACCCCAGCCGGGGTACCCCCAACCGGGGTACGGGCAGCCCGGGTACGGCCAGCCCCCGGGGATGGGCAACATCTACGCCGCTCCGGGCCAGGACGGCTTCGGGCGCGACACGCTGTTCTCCAACACCCCGGTCGAGTCCAACACCGCCTTCGCCCTCCAGAACGGGAAGATGCTCAAGGTCACCCTCGGCCAGCAGTCGGGGATGACGGAGCTGTTCGCCAAGGCCGGGTCGATGATCGCCTACCAGGGCGGTGTCACCTTCGACGGCAACTCCCGGTCGTGGGCGTCCCACCTCACGAGCCGGTTCACCGGCCAGACGCTGCCCCTGATGAAGGTCGCCGGCGCCGGCACCGTCTACTTCGCCAACCAGGCGCAGGACCTGTTCATCCTCGAGCTCACCGGCGACAGCTTCACCATCGACAAGGACAACCTGCTGGCCTTCAGCACGGGCCTGCGGTGGGACGTGGTCCGGGTCGACACCGGCGGCCAGCAGGTGGGCGGGATGGACGCCTTCAACATCGAGC
>CAYQGF010000165.1:1374-7892 GCA_964416885.1 uncultured Iamiaceae bacterium | reverse complement strand
CGGGCGTCGAGGTAGGCCCGGGCGATCGGGTACTCGAGCATGTAGCCGTAGCCACCGTGGAGCTGCACGCACCGGTCGACCACCCGCTTCTGGAGCTCGGTGCACCACCACTTGGCTTCGGCCGCCTCCTCGGCGGTGAGCTCGCCGGCGTCGAGGGCCTCGACGCAACGGTCGACGAACACCCGGGCCAGGTCGACCTCGGTGCGCATGGTGGCCAGCTCGAACCGGCTGTTCTGGAACGACCCGACCGGTTGGCCGAAGGCGGTGCGCTCCTTGACGTAGTCGAGGGTCCAGCCCAGGGCGGCCTCGGCCGCGGCGACCCCGGTGGCGGCGATCGACAGCCGCTCCTGGGGGAGGTTGTGCACCAGGTGGACGAAGCCCTGGCCCTCGGCGCCGAGCAGGTTCTCGACCGGGACCGGCACGTCCGTGAAGAACAGCTCCGCGGTGTCCTGGCTGTGGAGCCCGACCTTCTCCAGGTTGCGCCCCCGTTCGAAGCCGTCCATCCCCCGTTCCACGACGACCAGGCTCATGCCCTTGTGTCGCTGGGCCGGGTCGGTCTTGACCGCGGTGATCACCAGGTCGGCGTTGATGCCGTTGGTGATGAACGTCTTCGACCCGTTGACGACGTAGTGGTCGCCGTCCCGGATGGCGGTGGTGGTCATCGACGCCAGGTCGGACCCGATGCCGGGCTCGGTCATGGCGATGGCGGTGATCAGCTCCCCGGAGCAGATGCCGGGCAGCCAGCGCTCCTTCTGCTCCTCGGTGCACAGTGACAGGAAGTACGGCAGGCAGATGTCGTTGTGGAGGGTGAGGCCCAGCCCGGCGCCGCCCGTCCCGGCGTGGGCCAGCTCCTCGCCCAGGATCATGTTGAAGCGGAAGTCGTCGACCCCGCCGCCGCCGTACCGCTCGGGGACCGCCATGCCGAGGAAGCCCGCCGCCCCCGCCGTGGTGAACAGGTCACGGGGCACGATGCCGGCCGCCTCCCACTCGAGGAACGACGGCGTGACCTCCTTCTCCACGAAGGTCCGGACGCTGGACCGGAACTGGTCGTGCTCCTCGGCGAACAGGGTGCGACGCATGGTCCGACGGTAGTGACTACACCGGAGCGGTCCCTCGTGCGTGTGAGATGTCGTGAGCCGCCCCCTGCCGGCACCGCCGGCCCCGATCGAGGAGAGGACGTCCGTGAGGAACGAGGCCGAGCCGCGCTCGTCGTTCTCGGTCTTCTTCCACGACGAGCACCCGCGCCTGGTCGCCATGGTGCTCGCCCTCTCCGGCGACCGTGCCCACGCCGAGGACGTGGCCCAGGAGGCCCTCCTGCGGGCCTACCGCCGCTGGGGCGTGGTGAGCGGCTACGAGCGGCCCGGGGCCTGGGTGCGCCGGGTCGCCCTCAACCTGGCCCGGTCGGCCCGGCGGCGGCGCCGCAACGAGGGCCGGGCCGTGCTGCGCCTGGCCTCGGCCCCACCCCCGGCGGTCGAGGACCCGGTGGCCGGGCCGGTGGTCGCCGCCGACGTGTGGGCGGTCGTCCGCACCCTGCCCCGCCAGCAGGCCGCGGCCCTCGTCCTCTACTACCTGGCCGACGAGAGCGTCGCCGACCTCGCCGTGAGCCTGGGCTGTGCCGAGGGCACGGCCAAGGCCCACCTCCACCAGGCCCGCCGCGCCCTGGCGCGGCGTCTCGGCCACCCCGACCCCGAGGAGACCTCGTGACCATCGACGACGACCTGCGCACCGCGGCCGACCGGCTGCACCACCAGGTCCGGGCCACCGTCGACACCGACGCCGCCCTGGCCACCGTGACCACGGCCCGACCGGCCCGGAGCCGCTGGGTGGCGGTGGCGGCCGCCCTCGTCCTCGTGGCCGCCAGCGCGGCCGCGGTCGGCATCGCCACCCGTGACGACGGCCGGGTCGAGGTGGCCACCGAGACGACCGTCGCCCCGTCCCTGCCCGCGGAGGCGCCCGACCTCGCCCACGGCGGCCCGGTCGACGGGACCAGCTCGGCCCAACTGCCGGTCACCGCGACGCCCGCCACCGACCTGGTGGAGGGGCAGGAGGTCGCGGTGACGGGGGAGGGCTTCACCCCCGGAGAGCCGGTGGGCGTCGTGATGTGCGTCGCCGATGCCCTGAGCAGCGGCGCCGGCTCGTCCGGCTGCGACATGACGCAGGTCGGGACGGCCTCCGTCGACGCCCAGGGCCACGCCGCCGGGACGATCGTCGTCCGCCGCAGCCTGTCGACCCGGGCGGTCGGATGGGTCGACTGCGCCGCGGGCGAGGTGGCCTGTGGCATCGCCATCGGCCAGGTCAGCGACTACGACGTGTCGGGCCTGGCCCCGGTCACCTTCGCCCCGCAGCCACCGCTCCCGCCCCTCGTGCTCACCGTCTCCCCGGCCGAAGGGCTGGAGAACGGCCAGACGGTCACCGTGACCGGCGAGGGGTTCGTCGGGGAGGAGCCGCTCGACACCGCGATGCAGTGGCAGTGCGCCGACGGCGGGCCCGACACCGACGCCCCGGCCTACAGCGGGGGACCGGCCTGCCTGCTGGGCTCGTCGGGGGCCGTGGTCGAGGACATCGCCCGCACCGATGGACGGTTCACCGTGGAGCTCCAGGTGTGGCGGACGATCCCGACGTCCGGGGGGGCGGTCGACTGCGCCGAGGCCGGCTGCCACCTCCGGGTCGACTGGGGTGGGCGGACCGTCACCGCTCCGCTCCGGTTCGACCCGGCCCTCCCCGCACCTCCGGTCCCGACGATGAGCGCCACCCCGACCACGGACCTGGCGCCCGGGGACGAGGTCGTCGTCACCGTCGAGGGGCTGCCGGCGGGCCAGGCCGTCACGGTCCAGGGCTGCGGCCAACTGGGCACCACCGCCATCGTCACCGAGGACGGCTGCCCGCCGGCGATCGCCCTGGGCGACGGTGTGGCCGACGAGACCGGGCGGGTCACGATCCTCGTCGTCGCCCCGGACCCGGCGCCCTACGGCGTCGACTGCACCCGGGACGGGGCCTGCGGGCTCACCTTCTTCCCGGGGGCGATGGACGGCTCGGGCCCGGGCTCGGGCGACCCGGCCATCCGGCCGGCCGCCCCCGTCGTCCTCACCTACGCCCCGTAGGCGAGGCCTCAGCCGCCGGGCGGGACGTGGGCGGGCTCGTCGTGGTCGGGGGTGAGGGCGTGGGGCCGGACCACGGCCAGGACGCCGCCCCCGACGGTGACCCCGGCCGGCGCCGTCGCCACCTCGTTGCTCACGCCCCGGGTGGAGCCGTAGGGGAGGTGGGCGGAGGCGAGCGGCCAGCGCAGGCCGCTGGTGGTGACCTCGTCGGCCGGGCCGCCCAGGGGGAGCAGGGACACCAGCTCGCCGACCCGGCCGTCGACGGTGACCTCGTCGGCGGTCAGCTGCACCAGCGCCGACCCCATCCACGCCTCGACCCGCCGGCCCGGGACCGCGACCGCAGCCAACGCCACCATGGTGGCCAGGGCGTGGTCGACCCGCCCGCCGTGACCGCCGACCGCCACGATCCGGGTCGGAGCCAGCTCGACCACCAGGTCGAGGGCCAGCTCGACGTCGGTGGCGTCCTTGTCCCGGGGGTGGCGGACGACCCGCCCGCCGGCGGCCTCCACCTCGGCGATCGTCGCTGCCGCCACCGAGTCGAGGTCGCCGACGAGGACGTCGACGTCGATGCCCAGCGTCGCGGCCTGGTCGGCGCCGGAGTCGGCCGCGACGACCACGTCGGCGGGCGGGAGGACGAGGGCGGGGTGCGGCGCGTCGCCGCCCGTCAGCAGCAGGACCGTCGGCATCGTCGGAGGGTAGGGCGTCGGCCCCGGGGGCGGGTGTCGTCCGGTGCCGATCTCCGCGGCCCGGCGGGGGGCTGACATGCTGACGGCGTGGACGTCACCGCCGAGATGGAGGCCGCGGCACCGGCGGCGGCGGTCTTCGCCCGGATCGATGACCTCACCCGCTACCCCGAGTGGCTGGGCCTGGTCAGCCGGGCCGTCCCGGTCGAGGCCCACCCCGACGACGAGGGGCCGGCGTGGAGCGTCGACCTCCGCGCCCGTCTCGGCCCGCTGGCCCGGGCCAAGCGGCTCCGCATGGTCCGCACCGTCCACGACGCCCCCCACCGGGCGGTCTTCGAGCGACGGGAGCACGATGGGCGCACCCACTCCCCGTGGGTCCTGCGGGCCGAGGTCGACGAGGGCACCGAGGGGGCCAGCCGGCTCGTGATGCACCTCCACTACGGCGGCTCGCTCTTCGGCTCGGTGGCCGAGCGGCTCCTCCGGGACGAGATCGAGCGCTCCCGGCCCCGGCTCGCCGCCCTGGTCGAGACCGACCGGGCCGAGGGCGCCCGCTAGCCAGCCCTCAGGGCGAGAGCGCGTCCCGCAGGGCGTCGAGGCCCTCGCCGCGGGCGAGGTCCAGCGGGGTCTCGCCGGCGTCGGTGTGGGCGTTGGGGTCGGCCCCGCGTTCGATGAGCAGCCGCACCATCGCCCCGTTCTCGTTGTGGGCTGCGGCGTGGAGCGGCCGGTACCCGCCGGCCATCGGGGCGTCGCCGTCGGCCCCGTGGTCGAGGAGGAGGTGGACGACGACCTCGTGGCCCTCGGCCGCGGCCATGTTGATCGGGTGGAGCCGCAGCTCGTTGCTCGACACCGCGTCGCCGTCGGCGCCCCGGTTCAACAGCAGCTCGGTCGCCTTGACCTGTCCGTGGAAGGCCGCCAGGTGCAGCGGGGTGAACCCGTCCTCGGAGACGGCGTCCCGGGCGGTCGGGTCGGTGTCGAGGATCTCCTGGAGGTCGTCGACGCGGTCGAGGGCCGCGGCGTCGAACACGTCGAGCACCACCCCGGCGTCGAGCAGGTCGGCGACCAGGCCCCGCATCCGGGCCCGGGCGCCCAGCCGGAGGACCGATGCCCCTCGCGCCCGGCCCTGGTGCAGGTCGGGGTCGGCCGCGACGAGGGCCCGCGCCGCGGCTTCGTCGCCGGCGTCGAGCGCGGCGAGGAAGGAGGTCATCGACGGACCCCTCCCCCCGGAGCGATCGAGCACGACGGGAGGGTACTGGGACGCCGGTAGCGTTGCCGTGTCCGCACCGACACCCCGGAGGTCCCCATGGTCGACGTCACCGACGCCACGTTCACCCAGGAGGTGGTCGAGCGCTCCAACGAGCTGCCGGTGGTGGTCGACCTCTGGGCGCCGTGGTGCGGGCCGTGTCGCACCCTCGGCCCGATCCTGGAGGACGTGGTCGCGGCCACCGACGGCAAGGTCGTGCTGGCCAAGGTGAACGTCGACGAGAACCCGCAGGTGTCCTCGGCGTTCCAGGTGCAGGGGATCCCCGCCGTCTACGGCCTCCGCAACGGCAAGGTGATCGACGGCTTCGTCGGCGCCCAGGGCCGTGACGCGGTCGATGCCTTCGTCCAGGGCCTGCTCCCCACCGCGGAGGAGGGCGAGGTCGCCCGGCTGCTGGCGCTGGGCGACATCCCGTCGTTGCGGCTGGCGCTCGAGCTCGACCCCGCCAACGAGGAGGTCACGGTGGCCCTGGCCTCGGCCTTCGTCGACGACGATCGGGCCGACGAGGCCCTCGCCTTGCTGGCGCGGATCCCCGAGTCCGCCGAGAGCCGCCAGGTCGCGGCCCGTGCCCGCACCGGCGCCGCGGCCGACGATGCCGACGACCTCGATGCCCGGCTCGACGACCTGCTGGCGCGGTTGCCCGACGACGACGCCCGTCAGGAGCTGGTCGACCTGTTCGAGGTGATGGGGCCGGACGACCCCCGGACGGGGCGGTACCGCAAGGCCATGACCTCCCGCCTCTTCTGAGCTGACGCCGTCGTGCGGCTCCGCCGGTCGGAGGGGTTCTGGTTGCTGGTCGGCGGCCCGGTGCCGCCGGGCGCCGCCGCCGTCACCATCGGACGGCTCGTGTCGGTCCGCGCCCGCTCGGCCGGCAACGCCCACCTGCTCCGCCACGAGGCGGAACACGTCCGCCAGTTCCGGGAGCGGGGCCTGGTGGGGTTCTTCCGCGTCTACCTCGCCGACTACCTGCGCCTGCGGGGCCGGGGATGGCCCCATTGGTCGGCGTACCGCCGCATCGGCCTGGAGGTCGAGGCCGAATGGAGGGCCCGGCGACCGGACCTGCCCGTCGTCCGCTGACCGCGGGCCGAACCGTCCTCGCGGCGACGAGGGTTCGCTGTCACACCCCGGGTGCATACTGACCCTGGACCCACCGGTGGCGGCCGGTGGGGGCACTTCCCCCGTGCAACCCGATCGACCGGCCCGGCGTGCCCGGCGCGCCCGGCCGGCCGCGTTCCTGGGAGGTGCCCTTCGTGGACCCCGACCCCCACCCCTCGCCCTCTGTTCCGTCGTCCCCCGTTTCGTCGCCGTCCTCGCCGTCGGCCCGGGCCGGCCCTGACGACGACCCCGGGCTGCCCCCGCCCCCGGCGGCCTCGGCCGCGCCCGGCGACGGCCCGGTGCCGGCGTGGGTCGCCGAGCTCCGGGGCCGCCTGGGGCTCGATGGCCGGGCCGTGGCCTGGGTCGTCGTCGCCGTGGTCGCCC
>CAYQGF010000165.1:0-1364 GCA_964416885.1 uncultured Iamiaceae bacterium | reverse complement strand
GCTGTTTCGGTGGGTGTCGAGACAACGGCGCCCGTGTCGGGGTCGTCATCGCCGTGGTCGCCCTCGCGGTGGGGGCATGGCTGTTGCGCCCGGCCGGGGCCGCGGTGGAGGAGGCGCTGCCGATGGCGGCGTCGACCTCCGAGCCGACCTCCGCCGGCGGGGAGGGCGCGACGGCCCCCGTCGGGTCGTCGAGCACCACCGGGCCGGAGCCCACCGAGCTGGTCGTCCACGCCGCGGGCGCGGTGGTGGCACCGGGCGTCTACGCGCTCCCTCCCACGGCTCGGGTCGACGACCTGGTCCGGGCCGCGGGAGGGCTGGCGCCGGACGCCGACGGGGCCCGGATCAACCTGGCGGCCCCGCTCGCCGACGGGGCACGGGTGTACGTCCCCCGGGTGGGGGAGGAGGCCCCGCCCGCGGTCGTCGGGCCGGACGGGGGCGGCGCGCCCGCTGGTGGGGCCGGTGTCGATGGCGGTGTCGCCGGCGGCTCGTCCGGTGGCGCGACCGGCGCGGGCCCGATCGACCTCAACACCGCGACCGAGGCCGAGCTCGACGAGCTGCCGGGCGTGGGGCCGGCCATCGCCGCCGCGATCGTCGCCTTCCGGGAGCAGAACGGCGGCTTCACCTCGGTCGACGACCTCCTGGACGTCCGGGGCATCGGCGAGGCCAAGCTCGCCGACATCCGACCTCTGGTGGTGGTCTGATGCTCCCGCCGTCAGGGCTGCCGGACGCTCCGCCCGAGGAGCGGGCGCTCGGTCCGGTCGGTGCCGTGGCCACCGCCGTCGCCGCCGCGGGCGGTGCGGTCGTCGCGCACCCGATGAGCCTCCTGGTGCCGGGCACCGTCGCCGGGCTCGCTGTCCTCCTGCGTCGCCCGTCGCTGCTGGTCGTGGCCGTGGCGCTGGCCGCGTCGGCGCTGGGCGCCCGGGCCGTCGCCGGGCTCGAGCCCCCACCCCGGGCGACCGTGGCCGACGAGGTGACCCTGGTCAGCGATCCGGAGGCCCGCTTCGGGCGGGTCGAGGCCATCGCCCGCCTCGACGGCCGGCTGGTGCTGCTCGAGGCGGACGGCGCCGGCGCCGACGTCGTGGCCGTGCGGCTCGCGGGCGAGCGGGCCCGGGTCGTCGGCCGGCTCGGCCCACCGCCGGAGGGCCAACCCTGGTTGCGGGCCCGTCACGTGTCCGGGCGGCTCGTCGTGCACCGGGCCGAACGGGGCCGGGAGGCCGACCCGCCCTGGCGGGTCGCCAACGCCCTGCGTCGCCTCCTGGTCGCCGGCGCCGCGCCGCTGGGCGACGACCGGCGGTCGCTCTTCGTCGGCCTGGTGCTGGGCGACGACCGCGACCAGCCCCCGACGCTCACCGACGACTTCCGGG
>CAYQGF010000164.1:5590-7912 GCA_964416885.1 uncultured Iamiaceae bacterium | reverse complement strand
GGAAGTACCAGTAGAAGACGCCCTTGCCGACCCCGACGGCGTCGACCACGTCGGCGACCGAGGTCGGGTGGTAGCCGTCGGTGGCGAACAGACGGGTCGCGACGTCGACGATCTGGCGTCGGCGTTCCTCGCCCCGTGCCGTCAGCCGGCGGTCGTCGGTCTCCACGGCCGACCACCCTACCGGCTTGACCAATCGGTCAAGGGGACGCCGGGCCGACGGGCACAACGAACACGCGGCCGTTCGCGGCCCGAAACATCCGGTTCACACGCCCTCCGTAGGTTCCCAGGCATGGAGACCTACATCGTGCGTGTGTGGCTGCCCGACCGGCCGGGCGCCCTGGGTGCCGTCGCCAGCCGCATCGGGGCGGTGCGGGGCGACGTCGTCGGCATCGACATCCTCGAGACCGGCGAGGGGGTGGCCGTCGACGAGCTGGTGGTGCGGCTCCCCCAGGAATCGCTGGTCGACCTGCTGGTCCAGGAGGTCCAGGAGGTCGACGGGGTCACCGTCGAGGACGTCACCCCGGCCGACGCCACCGGCCGCGACCCCCGGCTCGACGCCCTGGAGACCGCCGCCATGATCTGCGGCGCCGACACCATGGACGAGTTGGTCCAGGCCCTGGCCGTCCATGGCGGGCGGACGCTGGGCGCCGAGTGGACGGCGGTCGTCGACCTGGCCCGGGGCGAGGTGCGGGCCGCGTCGGGACCGGCCCCGACCGAGGCCTGGCTGGCGGCGTTCGTGGCGGGGGCCCGGGCCGGGGGCGACGACCAGGCGGTCGCCGGCCCCGATGTCGCCTGGGCGCCGCTGCCCGGCGTCGAGCTGGCCCTGGTCGCCGGGCGCTCGGGGACCCCGTTCCGGGCCAAGGAGCGCCGGCAGGTCGCCGCTCTCGCCCGCGTGGCCGGCACCCGGGCCCGCGAGGTCGGCCGCGCTCGCTCGTTGCGGGCCCACCCGTCCATCCCCGGCCCGTCCTGACCCATCCCCTGGAGGAGACCCCGATGATGCGTACCTACACCCCGTCCCCGGCGATCGTGAAGACCGGTCTGGCCTCCCCCCCGAGGGCCACTCCGGCACCCCCCACGGACGATCGCCGGGGACGCTGGAGCCCGCCCCGCCCCCAGGGCTGAGGCAGGTCGGTCAGCGCGCCGCCCGACGGGTGGCGCGCTGACCGAGCCGGCGCACCACGGCGCTACGGCGCCGCCGTCGCCCAGGCCCGGGAGCGGGCCACGGCATCGAGCCAGCGGGCGTGGTCGGCATCGGCCGCGGCCCGCTCGGCCGTGGGGGCGACGGGATCGTCGCCGGCCCACAGCGCCGCCACCTCGTCGGTCGAGGCCCACACCCCCTCGGCCAGGCCGGCGAGGTAGGCGGCGCCGAGCGCCGTCGTCTCCGGCACCGAGGCCCGGGTGACCGGCACGCCGAGCTGGTCGGCCTGGAGCTGGAGCAGCAGCCGGGCCGCCGAGGCCCCGCCGTCGGCCCGCAGCTCGGTGACGGCGTGGCCCGATGCCGCGGCCATGGCGTCGACCACGTCGCGGGTCTGGTAGGCCATGGCCTCGATCACGGCCCGGGCCACGTGGGCCCGGGTGGTGCCCCGGGTGAAGCCGACCAGCAGGCCCCGGGCGTAGGGGTCCCACCACGGGCTGCCCAGCCCGGTGAAGGCGGGGACGAGGTAGACGCCGTCGGTCCCGTCGACCGTCTCGGCCAGTGGCCCGACCTCGGAGGCCTCGGAGATGATCCCCAGCCCGTCGCGCAGCCACTGGACGGCCGAGCCGGTGGAGAAGATGGCGCCCTCGTAGGCGTAGGTCGTCGTCCCGTCGACGGTCCACGCCACCGTGGTCAGCAGCCCGTCGACCGGCTCGGGGCACTCGGTCCCGACGTTCATCAGCACGAACGAGCCCGTGCCGTAGGTGTTCTTGGTCATGCCCGGGGTGAAGCAGGCCTGGCCGAACAGGGCGGCCTGCTGGTCGCCGGCGATGCCGCTGATCGGGATGCCGGCGGGGAGGCCGGTGTCGCCGACGGTGAGGCCGAAGCGCCCCGACGACGGTCGCACCTCGGGCAGGGCCGACCGGGGCACACCGAACAGGTCGCACAGCTCGTCGGACCAGCCGAGGGACCGGATGTCGTAGAGCATGGTGCGGCTGGCGTTCGACGGCTCGGTGGCGAAGACGTTGCCGCCGGTGAGGTTCCACAGCAGCCAGGCGTCGACGGTCCCGACGCACAGGTTCGGCCCGGCCTCGACCCCGCCCTCGGTCAGCAGCCACTCGACCTTGCTGGCCGAGAAGTAGGGGTCGAGCACCAGCCCCGTCGCCGGGCGCACCAGGTCGAGGGCG
>CAYQGF010000164.1:0-5580 GCA_964416885.1 uncultured Iamiaceae bacterium | reverse complement strand
GCGGCGGTCCTGCCAGACGATCGCCCGGTGGAGGGGCCGGCCGGTGCGCCGGTCCCAGGCCACGATCGTCTCCCGCTGGTCGGTGATGCCGAGGGCGGCGACCGGCTGGCCCAGGTCCGCGATCAGGCGGTTGGTCACGGCCACGATCGAGGTCCAGATCTCGGTCGCGTCGTGCTCCACCCAGCCGGGCCGGGGGAAGTGCTGGGTGAACTCCTGATACCGGTAGCCGACCGGGGTGCCCGTCTCGTCGACGGCGAAGGCGCGGACACCGGTGGTCCCGGCGTCGAGGGCGATGACGACAGCCATGGCCGCCGAACCTAGAGCGTCGGTGGAGGCGGACGCGACGGGCCAGGCCCGTCGCGTACCAACCGTGGGCGATTGCCCGCCGTCGACGGCGGTCTTCCGCCCACGGAACGGTCGGTAGGGTGGCCCGATGCGGCTCGGAGTGTTGACCAGCGGCGGCGACTGCCCGGGGCTCAACGCCGTCATCCGGGCCGTGGTGCGAAAGGTCGAGCGCGACTTCGACGGCACGGTCATCGGCTTCCGCGACGGCTACCAGGGCCTGATGGAGGACCGCTACGAGGTCCTCACCGTCGATCGCTGCCGGGGGATCCTGCCCCGCGGCGGCACGATCCTCGGCACCAGCCGCCACCAGCCCTACGGGGTCGAGGGCGGGCTGGAGATGACCCGGCGCACCATGTCGAAGCGGGGCCTCGACGGCCTCGTCGTCATCGGCGGCAACGGCAGCCTGGGCGCCGGGCGGGACCTCGGCGAGGACGGCATCAACGTCGTCGGCGTGCCCAAGACGATCGACAACGACCTGGCCTGCACCGAGGTCACCTTCGGCTTCGACACGGCGGTCGCCACCGCCACCGAGGCCATCGACCGGCTCCACACCACCGCCGAGTCCCACGACCGGGTGATGCTGGTCGAGGTCATGGGCCGCCACGTCGGCCACATCGCGGCCTGGAGCGGCATCGCCGGCGGGGCCTCGATGATCCTGGTGCCCGAGGAGCCCTTCGACATCGACGAGGTCTGTGGTGCCCTGATGCGCCGCCACGACCAGGGCCGGTTCGCCTCGATCGTCGTGGTGGCCGAGGGCGCGGTGCCCGTCGAGGACGGCGCCTTCGCCCTGCCCGACCCGGGGGTCGACGAGTTCGGCCACCAACGCCTCGGGGGGATCGCCCACCTGCTCGCCCCCGAGATCGAGGCCCGGACCGGCTTCGAGACCCGGGTCGTCGTGCTCGGCTACATCCAGCGGGGCGGCTCGCCGACCGCCGCCGACCGCGTCCTGGCCACGCGCTTCGGGGTCGCCGCCGCCGAGGCCGCGGCCGCCGGCGACTGGGCGACGATGGTGGCCATCCGGGCCGGCGAGATCGTGCGGGTACCGATCGCCGAGGCCGTCACCGCCCCGAAGGGCGTCGCCGCCGACATCCACGACGTCGGCAAGATCTTCTTCGCCTGAGCGGCCGGCGGCCCGGCCTGCCGGCGGCCTGCTCAGCCGGGGGCGAGGGTCCGGTAGTCGTCGGCGGTGAGGACCTCGCGGGCGCCACGGCTGTCGGTGGGCGCCTCGACGACCGGCACCGCCTCACCGTCCTCCTCGACGACGAAGCGCACCCGTTCGACCGAGGGGGGCCGCTGGGTGAGGGTCAGGACGACCTGGGCGTAGGCGTACAGGGCGGTGGTGCCCTGGAGCTCGCCCCAGGCCCCGTTCATGGTCACGACCCAGACGCCGTCGACCTCCTCGACGCTCAACGCCTCGGTCGCCGGGGGGATGAAGGTGGTGAGCCCGTCGGCCACCTCCTGCTCGGAGGGCTCCATCAGGAGGGCGTCGAGCACGGTGGCCGGGGTGGCGGCCCCGTCGATGCGCCGGTCCCGGGTGACCAGCTTGCGGGTCTCGGCGACGGGGAGCACCACGGTCGCGGTGCCGGTGCCGGCCTCGGTGGTCGAGGTGGTCGACGTGACGGGTTCCTCGGACATGGCGCGCGGCGCGTCGTCCCGGGGGATGCCGCACCCGGCGAGCAGGACGACCAGCGCCACCACGGCGCCGAGCCGGCGACGGCGGGCGCTCATGCCCGCGCCACCGGGAGCTGGACGACGAAGCGGGCACCGTCCTGGCCGTCGGGCCGGCCCTCGACCCAGGCCCGACCGCCGTGGAGCCGGGCGTGCTCGGCCACGAGGGCCAGGCCCAGGCCGACACCGTCGCCCGAGGCCGACCGGCGGCCGGCGCCCGCGCCCCGGGAGAAGCGGTCGAAGATGCGGTCCCGCTCCTCCTTCGGCACGCCCGGGCCGCTGTCCTCGACCGCGATGAGCACGCTGTCGCCGGAGGGCTCCACCGCGACACGGGTGGCGCCGCCGCCGTAGTGGTCGGCGTTGCCCAGGAGGTTGTCGAGGATCCGGACCAGCCGGCGCTTGTCGGCCCGCACGACCATGCCGGCCAGGTCGGCGTCGATCTCGACGCGGGGCGGGTCGTCGGAGCGGTGCTGGCTGACGGCCTGGCGCACCAGCTCCGGCAGCCGCACCTCCTCCAACGACAGGCGGGCGACACCCGCGTCGAAGCGGGAGATCTCGAGCAGGTCGTCCACCAGCTGCTGGAACCGGGAGACGTCGGCCTCCATGAGGTCGAGGGCGGAGCGGGACGCGTCGTCCGGCATCTCGTCGCGACGCGACGCCAGCACCGACGCCGAGGCGGCCAGGGTCATCAGGGGGCTGCGCAGCTCGTGGCTCACGTCGGAGGCGAAGCGGCCGTCGCGGTCGATCCGCTCCTCCAGGGCCTGGGCCATGTGGTTGAACGACGACACCAGGACGTTGAGGTCGGGGTCGTCGGTGCCCTCCAGCCGAGTGTCGAGCCGGCCACCGGCGATGGCCTCGGCCGCCAGGCCGACGTTGGCCAGCGGGCGCAGGGTGCGGCGGCTGAGCCAGTAGCCGAGGGCGCCGCCGACGAGCGTCGTGACCGCGGAGGCCCCGAACAGCGAGATCGCCAGCGAGCGGAGGGTGTCCTCCAGCTCCGCGAACGACACCACCTCGTAGTAGGCCGACGTGCCGTCGCCCAGGGGCACGCCCAGCACCAGCTCGGGGTCGCCGCTGATCGTGACGAGCATGCGGGCCGCCTGGCCGCCCTGCACCGTGGCGCGCAGCTCGTCGGGGATCACGTCGCTGCCGGTGGTGGGCTCCACCGCGACCGGCGGCTGGCCGTCGACCTCCAGGATCGACCGGGCGTTGGTGGGCTGCTGGACGCTCTGGAGGATCGTCAGGATCGACTCGGCGTTCTGGTCGGGCCGGATCGTGCGGCCGACGATCTCGGCGTCCCGTCGGACCTGGCGGACCGCGGCGGCGTCGCGCTGGTTGGTGAGGTTCTCGCGGGTGAGGCCCCACGTCGTGCCGGCCATCAGCGCCGAGAGGACCGCGGTGGTGGCGGCGAAGGCGAAGGTGATGCGGGCCCGCAGGCCCAGGCGGGCCGGCCAGGCGAGACCGAAGCGCCCGACCCGGCGGGGGCGGCCGGCCACGTCAGGTCTGGAGCTTGTAGCCGAGGCCGCGCACGGTCACGACGTGCCGCGGGTTGGCGGGGTCGGCCTCGACCTTGGTGCGGAGCCGCCGGACGTGGACATCGACCAGGCGCCCGTCGGCGAAGTAGCCGTGGCCCCAGACCCGTTCCAGGAGGACCTCCCGGGACAGGACCCGGCCCGGGCTGTTGGCCAGCTCCAGCAGCAACCGGAACTCGGTCTTGGTGAGGTGGACCTCGTCGCCGCCGCGGCGCACCACGCCCTCCTCCGGGACGATCTCCAGGTCGCCGAAGCGGAGGTGGGTGGCGCCGGAGTCGGTGGTGCGGACCCGGCGCAGCAGGGCGCGGATGCGGGCCGACAGCTCCTTGGGCTGGAACGGCTTGGTGAGGTAGTCGTCGGCGCCGGCCTCGAGCCCGGCGACGATGTCGTGGGTGTCGTCGCGGGCGGTGACCATGATGATCGGCACGTCGCTCATGCGGCGGATCGACCGGCACACCTCGAAGCCGTCGACCCCCGGGAGCATGATGTCGATCAGGACGACGTCGGTGGGCGAGCGGGCGAACCGTTCGAGGGCATCCTCGCCGGTCTCGGCCTCGTCGACCTTCCAGCCCTCGTCCTCCAGGGCGAGCTTGACCGCGGTGCGGATGCGCTCGTCGTCTTCGACGGTGAGGATGCGCGTCGCCACCCCTGCATCGTGCCTCATCGGGGGTGCCCACGGGGTGCATGGGGGAGACCTCGCACCGTCACGGCACCTCGCCGGCGTCGAGGAGGAGGGCGCACAGGGCGGGGTGGAGGCCCGGGTTGGCGGCCACGACCGTCGCCGCGGGCAGGTCGCCGGGCAGCGCCCGCCCCCCCAGGCCGGCCACGACGGCGCCCGCTTCCGCGGCCACGATCGCCCCGGCGGCCCAGTCCCACGGGCTCAGGTTGCGCTCGTAGTAGGCGTCGAGCCGGCCGCAGGCGACCCAGCACAGGTCGATCGCGGCGGCCCCGATGCGACGGATGTCGCGGATGCGGGGGAGCACGTGGGCCGCCACCGCGGCCTGGCGGGCCCGTTCGGTCGGGTCGTAGGCGAACCCGGTGCCCACCAGGGCGAGGGCCGGGTCGGTGACGGCGGAGCAGCGGAGCGGCGCGCCGTTGCGGGTGGCCCCGTGGCCCCGGGCGGCGGCGAAGGTGTCGCCGTGGAGCGGGTCGACCACGGCGCCGGCGACCACGGTGCCGTCGACCTCGGCCGCGACCGAGACGTTGCAGCCGGGGATGCCGTAGATGAAGTCGACGGTGCCGTCGATGGGGTCGATGACCCAGCGCACGCCCGAGGTGCCGGGCCGGTTGCTGCCCTCCTCGCCGATCACCCCGTCGTCGGGCCGGGCGGTCAGCAGCTCGGCGACGACCAGGGCCTCGACCTCGCGGTCGACCTCGGTCACCGGGTCGGTGAGGGTGGTCTTGGTGTCGACCCGCAGGTCGGGCGCGCCGGCGCGGGCCGCGACGCGGCCGGCGGCGTCGGTGGCGACGGCCACCGCCAGGTCGCGGAGGGCGACGGGGTCGGGCGGGGCGGTCGCCACGTCAGGTCTTGCGGCCGGTGACGTTGCGGGACGGGGGAGGGGGCCGGCCCTCGGCCCGGGCCCGCTCCTCGATGGTCTTCCACTCGGTCATGGCCCGGAGCACGAGGACGGCGACGACCGCGACGCCGACGGCGGCGACGACCGCACCGACGAGCCCTCCGACCAGGGGCGCGAGACCGGCGTCGGCGTCGGCCCCGGGTGCCCGGTCGGCGTTGGCCTGGAGCTCGACCACGCCGTAGCCGATCAGGCCGCCGCACAGCCCGGCGACCACGATGGCGGCCACGGCGAGGACGCGGGCCCCCGTCGGTGGCGCGGCCGACGGGAGCGTCGAGGGCGGGGTGCGGTCCGGGGCCATGGTGCCCCCGACGGTAGCGGTGGGCTGGGCCGCCCCCGCAGCCGGAGACCGTCCGTCCGGCGATCGTCGGAGTCGCAGGCTGGGGGGACCGGCCCGCCTAGGGTGGCACGCCGTGCCCGCGCTGGTCATCATCCCGACCTACAACGAGGTCGAGAACGTCCCC
>CAYQGF010000163.1:0-7977 GCA_964416885.1 uncultured Iamiaceae bacterium | reverse complement strand
CGACGAAGTTGGGCTGGCCCTCGGGGCTCTTGGCGTTGGCCGGCGCCATCACCACCCCGTAGCCCGACGTGTAGACGAGGCGGCTGCGCTCCCAGCCCCGACTGCCCTCGGGAAGGCGGCTGTCGTCGATGTTGCGGGCCCCGACCATCATCTGCTGGACGTCGCCGTCGACGGTGTAGCGGTCGACGTCGACGTCGGTGATGTCGTAGTACTCGCGCAGCACCTGCTGGACCCGGAAGGCCCGCTGGATCTCGGCCGGGTCCCACAGCCGGATGTTGCGGACGGTCTCCTCGTTGTCGATCAGGTCCTGGCCCGACAGGCCGTAGTCGTAGGCGAACTCCCGCTCGACCACACCGTCGAGCCCCATGGCGCTCCGGGTGGCGGCGATGTTGTTCTCGACGTACGGGGCCTCGAGGGCCGACGGCCGGCTGTCGACCCGGAACCGCTGGACCAGGGCGGGCACCGCCTCCCCGCCGAGCACCGCGACCAGCGCCCAGGTCCCCACGGCCAGGGCCGGCAGGACCCACCCCTTGCGGCGGATGTTGACCAGGAACAGGACGGTGGAGAACAGCGAGATGATGACCAGCAGCTCCAGCGCCGGGGCCTGGACGTTGATGTCGGTGTAGCCGGCCCCGTCGACCTGGCCCCGCTGGGAGTAGACGAGCTCGTAGCGGTCGAACCAGTACTGGGCGGCCCGCACCGCGGCGAGGGCGGCGAGGAGCACCGAGACGTGGGCCTTCACCGCCGCGCCGACCCGGTCCTGGGTGGCCTGGAGGCGGATCCCGCCGTTGAGGTAGTGGGCCACCAGCGTCGCCACCGTCACCACCACGAGGGCGGAGAACAGCCAGGCCAGGGCGAAGCGCAGGAACGGCAGCTGGAAGACGTAGAAGCCGATGTCGTGGCCGAAGGTGGCGTCCTGCTCGCCGAACTCGACGTGGTTGCGCAGCAGGATCCAGCTCTGCCACTGGCTCGACGCCCCGCCCCCGGCCGCAAGGGCGATCAGCCCGGCGGTGACGCCTCGCACCAGCCCGGCCCGCCGCCCCACCAGCTCCCGGTAGCGGAGCACCAGGTCGTCCTCGCTCGACCCGCCGAACCGGACCATCCGTCCGCTCAGGCGCTCGGCCACGAGCAGGTTGGTCCACAGGAGCAGGAAGAACACGAGCGTGAACACGATGACCAGGGCGGCCTTGGTGCGCACCGTGGTCCACCAGACCCGGCCCAGGTCGAGCGAGTCGAACCAGAGCTTGTCGGTGTAGAACGACGCCAGGCCTCGGAGCGATGTGGCCAGCACGAACACCACGACCAGGACCGCGATCAGCACCATCCGCCGCCGGCCCCCGGGGATGCGGAGGCGGCCACCGCGGCCGCGGCGGGGCATGTCGGAGGCGCGGCGCATACCGGCGGCAGCCTACCGACGCCAGGTTTTCCCCAGGAGTCGCGTCAGTCAGTACCTGGTCAACGCGCCACCGCATGAGTGGCGCGCTGACCACGTTCCCGTCGTCGCAGGTCGAAGTTGGTCAACGCGCCACCGCATGAGTGGCGCGCTGACCACGTTCCCGTCGTCGCAGGTCGAAGTTGGTCAACGCGCCACCGGATGGGTGGCGCGCTGACCGCCTTCGGCGGGCCCGTCAGGCGGTGGCGGTGACCCGCTCGGCGACGACCAGGCAGCGACAACCGGGGTGGGCCGGCGGGTGCCGGTGGCCGGTGGGGAAGACCTCGCCGGCCGGGACGGCGCCGGCGAGGGCGTCGTCCTCGCAGTCCGGACAGGCCGGGGCCGCCGGGTCGGGCACCCAGCGGACCCGGGCGCCGGGCGGTCGCACCGCGGCCTGGCCCCGACCGAACGCGGCCAGGACCTGGTGCCGGGTGGCCTCCACGAGCTGGTCGGTCTTCCACTCCCGGTAGGTCGCCCGGAGCCGGTCGGACACGTCGTCGGCGTCCTCGCCGTGGTCGAAGCAGCGGGCGATGCGGGGCCGGACGGTGGCGGCCAGCTCCCGGGCCAGGTCGTCGGCCAGGTCGTCGACCGAGACCGACGCCGGCAGCGCCGCCCCCTCGAAGGCCGCGCCCTCCTCGGCCGCCGTGACCAGGTCGTCGATCACCGCGACGGCGTAGCTGGCGGCCTGGTCCTCGAGGCTGAGGGTGGTGTCGAGGTCGACCCGGGCCTTCTCCCGGCGCACGGCGTCGAGGACGGTGCCCTGCTCGTCGGCCAGGGCCCGCTTGAGCCGGCGGGCCACCCGGGCCTCGATCGGCTCGACGGCGCCGTCGCGCCGTTCGAGCAGGGTGAGCAGCTCCTCGGCCGCCGGGTCGGCTTCCAGGTCACCGTCGCCGTCGTCCTCGCCGTCGACCGCGGCCACCGCGGCCGCGGCGACCTCCTCGGCCGCCGGGGCGGTGCGCTCGTCGCCCGAGGCGTCGGCCGCCTCGGGCGCGGCGTCGGGCCCGACCTCGGGCTCGGGCTCGGACTCCTGGTCGGCCTTGATCCGGGCGAACAGGGCGTGCACGTCTCCGACCGGCTCCGGCTCGGCGGCCGGGTCAGGGGTCGGGACCGGGGCGACGGACGCCTCGGGCTCCCCTGCGGCCTCGGCCTCGGCCCCGGTGTCGGGCTCGGGCTCGGGCTCGGGCTCGGGCTCGCGGGCAACGTCGGGCTCGCGGGCAACGTCGGGCTCGCGGGCAACATCGGGCTCGACGTGGGCGTCGGCCCCGGCCGCGACCTCCCGCTCGGGCTCGACCGGCCCGTCGGCCTCCCGCTCGACCTCCGGCTCGGTGACCGCCTCGACCTCGGGCGCCGGCGCGACCGCGTCCGGGGCCTCGGCGGCCGGTCCCGGTTCGGGGCCACCCCACAGCTCCGCTCCCGACGGGCCCGATGGCGCCTCGCTCGCGTCGGGGGCGACGGCGGGCACCTCCTCGGTAGCGGGCTCGGTGGCGGGCTCGGCCACGGCCTCGTCGCCGGTGAGGTCGATGATCGGGGTCTCGGCCGTGATCGGCTCGTCGAGCACGGCGATGTCGACGGGGACCTCGTCACCCTCGGCCGGTGCGACCAGGGGGAGGCCGGCATCCCGGGCCGCCGCGATCTGGCCCTCCAACTGGTCGACGGTGGCCGCCGGCTCGGCCTCGGCCCGCAGTCGGGCCGCCTCGGCCGCGCTGCGGGCGTCGGGCAGGGCCCGCCGGAGCCCGGCGGTCGCCTCGTCGACGGTGCGCTGGACCGCGTCGTAGGTCTCCAGCAGGCGGTCACGCGCCGCCTGGAGCTGTTCGAGCTGCACCCGAGCGGCCTTCCGGCGCCGGGACAGGTCGGCGAGCATCCGCTCCCGCACCCGCTGGGCCTCGGCCACCATCTCGCGGCCCTCGGCCTGGGCCTCGGCCCGGTCCTGCTCGGCCGCGGCCCGGGTGGCCGCGGCATCGTCCCGGGCCGCCTGTCGGATCGCCTCGGCGTCCTCCTCGGCCGCGGCCCGGATCGCCTCGGCGGCCGCCTCGGCCTCGGCGGTGCGGAGCCCCATCACCTCACCGGCCTCGGCCCGGATGCGGTCGGCATCGGCGTCGGCCGCCTCCCGGACGGCGCTCGCCTCGGCCTCGGCCTCGGCCCGCGCCGTGGCGGCAGCGTCCCGGGTGGCCTGGGCGTCGACCTCGGCCGCCTCCCGCAGCGCGGTCGCGGCCGCGGCCGCATCGGACTCGATGCGGGCGCGGGTGGCCTCGGCGGCCTCGGCCACCGCCCGGGCCTCGTCGCGCACCCGGGTGGCCTCGGCCTCGGCGGCCCGCTTGGTCTGGCCCGCCGACTCGGCCGCCTCCCGGAGCATGCGGGCCACGTTCTCCTCGGCCCGTTCCTTGATCTCGACCGCGGCCTTCCGGGCCGAGCTGAGCACCCGCGCCGTCTCCTCGCCGAGCGCCGCGGTCAGGGCGTCCTCGTCGAGCTCCGGCGTGGTCTCGGCCTGCGCCCGCAGGGCGGCGACCTCGGCCCGGGCCGCGTCACGCTCGTGCAGGACGGTGCGGACGGCCTCCGCGACCTGGGCCAGGTGGACGCCCACCTCGTCGGGGTCGTACCCCCGACGCCGGACGGCGAAGGGGCGGCCGGTGATGCTGGCCGCGTCGAGGTCGGAGGGGGTGGCCATCGGTCCGATGCTACGACCGCTCCCTCGGCCCACCGGCGCATCCCCCGCCACCAGCCCCGACACCACGCTCCCCCACCGGCCACGATCGCGGTCGACCGGCTCGGCCCGGCGGGCTGAACGGGCGGGCACCCACCGGGAGGGCCCGCCACCGAGGAAGGGTCAGCCGCCGCCCCCGCCGAGACCGGCGCCGATGCCCCCGAGGATCCCGCCGACGGCACCGACGGTGCCGCCCACCGGGCCGGGGACGGCACCACCGACCTCGCCGACCGCCCCCGCTGCACCGCTGACCACGCCGCCCACTCCATCGACCGCTCCCCCGACGGCCCCACCGGCACCGGGCAACAGTCGGTCGACCCCACCGGTGGCGCCGTCGACCACACCCCCGACGGTGCCCCCGACCGCACCGCCCACGCCGCCGACGGTGCCCGGCACGGTCGGGGTGGTGACCGGTGGCAGCGGGACGCTCGGTGGCGCTGCGGTCGGGCCACCGCCCCCGCCACCCCCACCCGATCCGCCGGAGGTCTCGGCAGGCGGGCCCCCGGCGTCGGTGGTGCCGGCGTCGGTGCCCTCGGCCGCGGCGTCGGCCGGGGGCGCAGCATCGGCGGTGGGCCCGGCGTCGGCGGTCGTCGTCGAGGGCGGAGCGGCGCCCGTGGTGGCCCCCGTGCCCTCGTCGGAGGCCGGCCGCGGGGCGGCCAGGTCGAGCGTGTCGAGGGCGCCGCGGACCACGGCGAGGACCTGCTCCGAACGGGCACCCCGGTCGAGCGCCACCAGCCCCCACGGAGCCCCGGTGGCGTGGAAGGCCGCGGCTCGGTCCCAGGACCGGGCGGCGTCGGCGTCGCTCCCCCCGGCGGTCACGGCGATGGCGGCGAGCACCAGGGCGTCCCCGCCGTCGTCGAGGGCGGTCAGCCGGTCGCGGAGGCCCACCCCGGAGGGCAGCCCGGGGACGGCATCGGCGAGGACGACGTCGTCGAGGAAGGTCGAGGCCAGGGCCTCGGAGGAGGCGAGGAGCGGGCCGAGCTGGGCGTCGATGGCGAGGGCGTCGCCGAGGTAGCGCCGGTCCCAGGCGTCGTCGGCGTCGTAGCGGAGCGGGAGGGGGCGACCGCCGACCGCGCCGGGGGCGGCGACCTCGATGCGGCGGAGCGGCGCGAGCGGCGCGGTGCGGCCGGCGGAGGTGACCGTGACGGCCCCGGCGTAGGAACCGACGCCGAGCCCGATGCGACGATCGAGCCGGGCGACCCCGTCGGCGGCGTCGGTGGGGGCCACGGTGACCCGATGATCGCCGGCCCGGACCTCGACGGGGCGGGGGCCGACCGCGAGCAGCGGGCCGGCCTCCAGCCGCGGGTCGACGGCCATGACGACGGTGGTGCCGGGGCGGCTCGTCCCGTCAGCAGCGCGGCCGCCGGTGCCCTCGAGCCGGACACCGTCGGCCATCTCGAAGCGGGTCGTCCCCTCGGTGACCTCGACCCGGTCGCCGGGGCCGACGTCGGTGCGGCCGTCGCGCACGGTGCGGCGGGCGCCCTCGACGGTGGTGACGACCGCGGTGCCGTTGACGTCGAGACGAGCCTCGCCCGGTCCGGGGCCACCCCCACCGACCGAGGGCAGCAGGGCGGCCGCCCCGAGCAGGGCCACCGCGGCGGGGACGAACCAGAGCCGGCGGAGCCGGGCGGCCCAGGGCCCGTCCGAGGTCGGCCGCGCCGGGCGAGGACCGGGCCGGACCGGGGCCGGGCCCGGTCCGGGCGCGACCGGTGCCTCTGCCTCGGGGGCGCGCACCGCGGTCACGACGCCCGCTCCTCGTCGGGGCCGGCGTCATCGGTGCCGTCGGGGGCGGCGGGGTGCGGTCCGGCTGTGACCACGGGCACGAGGATAGAGACCGTGGTGCCCTCGGGGGAAGGGGCGATGTCCACGCGGCCTCCGTGGGCCCGGGCCACCCGGTCGGTGAGCGACAGGCCCAGGCCCATCCCCTCGTGGTCGCGGGACAGGGTCGGTGCGCCCTGGACGAAGGCATCGAGCACCCGGTCGAGGGTGGCGGCGGCCTCGCCCCCGGCGTCGGTGACGGTCAGTGCGACCCGGTCGTCCTCCCGGTGGGCGCCGACCTCGATGGCGGTGCCGGGTGTCGAGAAGCGGACCGCGTTGTCGACCAGCTCGCCCAGGGCCAGGCGGAGCTGGGCCCGGTCGCCCCGCACCGGCGGGAGGTCGGGCTCGACGATCGCCTCCACCGTCCGGTCGTCCCCGACCTCGACCTGCCACTCGCTCGCCACGGCGGCGACGAGGTCCTCGACGTCGACCGGTTCGGTGGGAGCCGGACCGGTCGAGCCGGTCGCCGTCACCGCGGCGAAGGTGACCAGCCGGTCGACCATGTGCTCGAGCCGGGCGACGCCGGTGGCGATGCCGTCGGCCCAGTCCCGCGCCTGCTCGGCCGTCGGCGCCCGGCGCCGCAGCACCCCGGCGTAGCCCTTGATCGGGGTCAAGGGTGTCCGCAGCTCGTGGCCGATCGTGGCGAGGAAGTCCTGCTTGGCCCGCTCCAGGGCCTGCTCCTGCCGCACGTCGCGGAGGACGACGACGAGGCCGGCCGGCCCCTCGACCGGCCCGGCCAGGGCGGCGACGGTCCCGACGACCGGGACCGGCTCGACCGCCGCGGGTGCCAGGGGCGAGAGGCGGCCGGCGAGCAACCGGGGCCGGTCCCCGGCCGCGGTGAGAGCGACCCGGTCGCCGTCGGGGCCCCGCAGGTCGACCACCTCGTCGAGGAGGCGCCCGGTCAGGTCCCCGGTGCTGTCGACCCCGAGCAGGGTGGCCGCGGCGTCGTTGGCCTCGGTGACGCACCGGTCGGCGTCGGCGGCGACGACCGCCTCGGTCACCCCGGCGAACACCGACTCCAGCCGGGCGCGCAACCGGCCCTCCTCGGCCAGGGCGTCCCGGAGGTCGTCGGTGAGGTGGTGCAGCGACACGGCCATGGCGTCGAAGGTCGTGGACAGCTCGCCCAGCTCGTCCTCCCGGTCGACCGCGGCCCGGGCCGTCAGGTCGCCCTCCCGGATGCGGGCCGCCGCCGCGGTGAGCTGGCGGATGGCGCCGCCGATGCGCTCCCCCAGCACGACGGCCAGGGCGATCCCGAGGAGGGCGGCGACCATGGCGACGAGGAAGAGGGAGCGGAACACGTCCGAGCGGGTGCGGCCGACCTCGTCGGCGGGGGCGGAGAGCACCACCGCGAGCTGGGGCAGCGTCCCCTCGGCCGCGACGGTGCGGGCGACGACGACGCGGTCGCCCTCGACCGCGTCCTCGTCGCTCGTCTCGTCGATGACGGCCCGGCCCCGCGGGACGGCCTCGTCCGACCGGGCCTCGTCGGGGCCGGCCGCGGCGGCCACCGCGTCGCGCGTGACCAGGGCGAGCGACAGCGGCTCGGAGTCGCTGGCCAGGCGGCGGGCGAGGTAGGCGTCGTCCAACGGGCGGGCGACCACGAGGACGCCGATCGGCCCTCTCGGGCCGGCGCCGGCGGCCCGGAGCGGGACGGCGGCCAGGGCGGACCCGGACGCGGCGATGGCGGTGACGCCCTGGCGAGGGCCGTCGACCTCGATGGCCTCCCGCACCACCGGATCGCCGGCCAGGGCCAGGGCGGTCGCCGGGGCCAGGGCCGGGGGGTGGGCCACGGTGGGCCGGCCGTCGGGGCCCACCACGACGATGGGGGCGTCGATCGTGAGCCCCTCGGCCAGCTCCGCCACGGCGCTCGCCACGACCTCCCGGGCCGGCTCGACGTCCTCCCGGGCCGGCCCGCCATCGGCCACGCCGGGCGACGCGGCCGCGGCGAGGGTCGCCAGGTCGCCGCCCACCCCACCCGAGAGCCCGGCGGCGACGAGGGTGGCCTCCTGGAGCGACAGCTCGGCCTCGG
>CAYQGF010000162.1:7496-7981 GCA_964416885.1 uncultured Iamiaceae bacterium | reverse complement strand
ACCGCCAGCGCCTCCTGCGGGAGCAGGGCGACGACGTCAACGCCAGCGAGCAGCGTGTCGAGCTGATCCGCAAGACGGTCGGGTCGGACTAGCCGGCGCGACGGTTAGGGTCGCGGATCGTGCTGTCGCCCCCTGCGCCCGTGCGCCCGCCCGCGGCCCCGGGCCCGACGGTCGGCGGAGCCCCGCGTGCGTGACGCCATGGGCGGGGCCCAGTCCGTCCTGGTGCTCGGTGGTGGTTCCGACATCGCCCTGGCCACCGTGCGCCGGCTCGTCGCCGACCGCTGCCGGCGCGTCGTGCTGGCCGGGCGGCCGTCACCGGCGCTCGATGCCGCCGCCGACGTCGTCCGCGCCGACGGGGCCGAGGTCGAGGTGGTCGGCTTCGACGCCGCCGAGGTCGAGGGGCACGAGAAGGTCATCGCCGGGGTGTTCGACGCCGGCGACATCGACGTCGTGATCCTGGCCTTCGGCGTGCTGGGCGACCAGGC
>CAYQGF010000162.1:0-7486 GCA_964416885.1 uncultured Iamiaceae bacterium | reverse complement strand
CCAGGCCGCCTTCGACGACGACCATGCGGCCGCGCTCGACGCCGTCACGGTCAACTACACCGGCGCGGTGTCGGCCGGCCTCGCCGTCGCCGACCAGCTCCGGGCCCAGGGCCACGGCACGCTCGTGGTGCTGTCGTCGGTCGCGGGCGTGCGGGTCCGCAAGGACAACTTCGTCTACGGCTCCACCAAGGCCGGCCTCGACGGCTTCGCCCAGGGCCTCGGGGATGCCCTCCAGGGCAGCGGGGCGCGGGTGATGGTGGTCCGCCCCGGCTTCGTCACCACCAAGATGACCGAGGGCCTGGCGCCGGCGCCGTTCTCCACCGATGCCGACTCGGTGGCGGCCGACATCGTCACCGGGCTCCGGCGCGGCAGCCACACCGTGTGGTCGCCGCCGGTGCTCCGGGCCGTGTTCGGTGCCCTCCAGCTCGTCCCCCGCCCGCTGTGGCGACGACTGGCCGCGCGGTGACCGGGGGCGGCGCGGCCGCTGACGCCCCCCGAGCCCGCAGCCTGCCCGTGGCCCTCCTGGTCGCGTGCCGGCCCAAGCAGTGGAGCAAGAACCTGCTCGTCGTCGCCGCGCCCGGGGCGGCGGGCGTCCTGGGCGACCCCGGCGTCGCCCTGGCCACCTTCGGTGCGTTCGTCGCCTTCTGCCTGGGCGCCAGCGCGACCTACCTGCTCAACGACGCCGCCGACGTCGAGGCCGACCGGGCGCACGCCACCAAGCGGCACCGGCCGATCGCGGCGGGGGAGCTGTCGGTCGGAGCGGCGCGGGGCGTCGCGGTGGCCCTGGCCGTGGCGGCCGGCGGTGTGGCGCTGGCGGTGCGGTGGCAGCTCCTCGCGGTGCTGGTGGCCTACGTGGTGCTCACCACCGCCTACTCATTGGTGCTCAAGCACGTCGTGCTGCTCGACGTGATCGCCCTGGCGTCGGGCTTCGTCCTCCGGGCCGTGGCCGGCGGCGCGGCGGCCGATGTGCCGATCTCGGACTGGTTCTTCATCGTCACGTCCTTCGGCTCGCTGTTCATGGCCGTCGGCAAGCGCCACGCCGAGGTGGTGACGATGGGCGACGGTGCCGGGTCGCACCGCAAGGTGCTCGACGGGTACACGCCCGGCTTCCTCGCCCACCTGCGGGCCGTCAGCTCCGGCGTGGTGCTCGTGGCCTACTGCCTGTGGGCCTTCGAGCGGGCCGACCTCACCGACGTCGTGGTGCCGTGGTACCAGATCTCGATCGTGCCCTTCGCCACCGCCATCCTCCGCTACGCCCAGCTCCTCGACGGCGGGGAGGGTGGGGCGCCCGAGGACCTGGTCCTGAGCGACCGGATGCTCCTGGGCGCCGGGGTGGTCTGGGCCGCGACCTTCGGCCTGGGCGTGCTGAGCGCATGAGCGGGCGCACGGTGCTCACCGGGGCCCACCGGGAGCTGAGCGGGTGGGGCCAGACGGCGCCCACCGCGGCCGACGTGCTGACGCCGGTGACCCGCGCCGAGGCCCTGGCGGCGCTGGGCGCCCCGCCCGGTCGGGGGCTGATCGCCCGCGGCCTGGGCCGCAGCTACGGCGACGCGGCCCAGAACGCCGGCGGTGCGGTCGTCGACCTGGGGTCGTTGGGTGGCGTGCGGGCCTTCGACCCCGAGACCGGCCGGCTCGACGTCGCCGCCGGCACCAGCCTCGACTCGCTCATGCGCTGGTTCGTGCCCCGGGGGTGGTTCGTGCCCGTGACGCCCGGGACGCGGCACGTCACCGTCGGCGGGGCGATCGCGTCCGACATCCACGGGAAGAACCACCACCGGGCGGGCACCTGGTGCGCCCATGTCCGGCGGCTCGGGCTGGCGACGCCGGCCGAGGGCGCGGTCGACGTCGCCCCCGACGACGACCCGGAGCTGTTCTGGGCCACCGCCGGGGGCATGGGCCTGACCGGCATCGTGCTCGACGCCACGGTGCAGATGACGCCGATCGAGACGAGCCGGGCGCTGGTCGACACCGACCGCACCGACACCCTCGACGACTGCATGGAGATGCTCGCGGCGGGCGACGACCACTACGAGTACACCGTCGCCTGGGTCGACCTCCTGCCGTTGCGGGGCCGGGTCGGGCGTTCGGTGATCACCCGGGGCCGCTTCGCCCGGGTCGACGAGCTGCCGGCGGGGGAGCGGCGCCGCCCCCTCGCCTTCGCGCCGCGGGCGCTCGCCACCGTCCCCCCGATGGTGCCTCCGGGGTTGGCGAACCGGTGGAGCATCCAGGCCTTCAACGAGGCGTGGTGGCGGAAGGCGCCGCGGGCGCGCCGCGACGAGATCCAGTCGATCTCGCGGTTCTTCCACCCCCTCGACGGCGTCGAGGACTGGAACCGGATCTACGGACCACGGGGCTTCCTCCAGTGGCAGTGCGTCGTGCCGTTCGGGGCCGAGGACGTCCTCCGGGGCGTCGCCGGCGCCATCGCCGCGGCCGGCGTGCCCACCCTGATCGGCGTGCTCAAGCGGTTCGGGGCCGCCAACCCGGGGCCGCTCTCGTTCCCGCTGCCGGGCTGGACGCTCTCGTTCGACATCCCCGCCGCGGTCACCGGGGTCGGCCCGCTCCTCGACCGGCTCGACGCCATGGTGGTCGAGGCCGGCGGACGGCTGTACCTGGCCAAGGACTCACGGGCCCGGCCCGAGCTGATGGCCCGCATGTACCCCCGCCTCGACGAGTGGAAGGAGGTGCGCCGTCGCGTCGACCCCGACGGCGTCCTCCGCTCCGACCTGGCCCGCCGCCTCGGCCTGGTCTGACCCCCGGCTACCGCCAGCGGACGGCGTAGAGGACGCTGGCGGCCACGGCGATGACCGTGATGGCGATCGAGACCGGCTTGACCCACGGGCGCTGGGCTGTGACCTGGTCGACCTTGGCCTTGCGCTTGGCGTAGGCGAGCAGCCGTTCGGCCCACGTCACCTCGGTGGCGAGGATGCCGAGCCCGGCGACGACCACCACGATGCCGGGGCCGGGCAGGACCAGCATGGCGAGGCCGGCGAAGGTCACCAGGCTGCCGAGGGCGATGATGGCGACCCGCACGATGACGTTGCGCCGGGCGCCCTCGTGGGTGCGCTCCCGGCGCCCGGTGGTGCGTTCGGCCTCGATCGCCGCGGCACGGAGCCGGGCGCGGCGTTCCTCGCGGAGCCGGGCCCGATCCTCGGCCCCGAGGTGGGGGTCGGAGGCGGGATCGGGTGGGGGCGGGGCGGTCGGCGGGGGGTCGGCCACGGCGCCGATCATGCCGCGTCGGGGTCGAGCGGGTGGCCCGGGGAGGGGAGGGCCCGTCCCCGGTTGTCGGCGGGATGGATCCGGCGGCGGAAGGTGGCGCTTATCCGGGGCCCGGCCCGGGCCACCTTCGGGACCGAGTGCTGCCAGGTGTGCTGGCAGGTGCCACCCATCACCAAGAGGTCGCCGGAGTGGAGGTCGAACCGGAGCGAGCGCCGCGATGCCCTACCCGCACCGGCACCGCTCGGCGCCGGCCGGAGCAGGAAGCGGCGGGGAGCACCGAGGGACAGGACGACGACGGTGGTGGCGGGCCGCTCCCGCTCGTAGCGGTCACCGTGCCAGGCCACCGAGTCCCGCCCGTCCCGGTACAGGTTCAGGCCGATGGCGTCGAAGCCACCTCGGCTTGGGTGCGGGCCGGGCATCTCCTCGGCAGGGCCTCGGAGAGGAGACGGCTGTGCTGGCTGGGTCGCCTCGCCTGGCGGCTCGGCTCCGTGGGCGTCGAAGCCACCTCGGCCTGGGGCGTAGCGGCCGTCGAGCACCGGGAGCAGGGCCCGGAGCGGCGCCGGGGCCATCCCCAGCCGGCGCTCGGGGACGTCCTCGTCGCCCCACCAGGCGCTCAACCGGGGCTGGACGTGGACCTCGCCGTACATGGCGACCTCCCGCCGACGCCACCGCACGGTGTCGAGCAGCTCCTCGAAGAGGGTGTCGGCGCCGGCCAGCCAGCCGGGCGCGTGCTCGACCCAGGCTCCCCGGTCGAGCTCGATGCGTCGGACCGAGGCGAAGCCGGCGTCGGGCGCGGGCTCGCCACCAGCCCACAACGACGGCTGGAAGGCGAGTGGCCGGGCCATACCGATGAGGGTACAGGTGTTCGTCTGCGGATGCAGGGGCGGTCTAGAGGCGCGCCTCACCTACCATCGCCGCCATGGCGAAGCAGCCCGTCCTCACGCCCCAGGCCGACGACTTCCCCCGCTGGTACCAGGACGTCGTGGCCAAGGCCGAGCTCGGCGACAACGGCCCGGCCCGCGGCACCCAGGTGATCCGACCCTACGGCTTCGCCATCTGGGAGCGGATGGTCGCGGCCGTCGACGAGCGCATCAAGGCCACCGGGGCCCAGAACGTCTCGTTCCCGTCGCTGATCCCCCAGAGCTACCTGACCCGGGAGGCCGAGCACGTCGAGGGCTTCGCCCCCGAGCTGGCCGTCGTCACCATGGGCGGGGGCAAGGAGCTCGAGGAGCCGCTCGTCGTCCGGCCCACGTCCGAGACCATCTTCGGCGAGTACATGGCCAAGTGGATCGGCTCCTGGCGCGACCTGCCGCTGCTGCTCAACCAGTGGTGCAACATCGTCCGCTGGGAGATGCGCACCCGCGTCTTCCTGCGCTCGAGCGAGTTCCTCTGGCAGGAGGGCCACACCGCCCACGCCACCCGCGAGGACGCGGCCGCGTACGCGTACCGGATCCTCCGCGACGTGTACGAGGCCTTCATGGTCGAGGACCTGGCGGTGCCGGTGCTGGTGGGCCGCAAGTCGCCCGACGAGCGCTTCCCTGGCGCCATCAACACCATGACGTGCGAGGGGATGATGGGCGACGGCAAGGCCCTCCAGATGGGCACGAGCCACGAGTTCGGCCAGAACTTCTCCACCGCCTTCGACATCCGCTTCCAGGACGCCAACGGCACCGAGCAGTTGGCGTGGACCACCTCGTGGGGCGTGTCGACGCGCCTGATGGGCGGGCTGATCATGGCCCATGGCGACGATGCCGGGCTCCGGGTCCCCCCCCGTCTGGCCCCCGTCCAGGTCGTCGTCCTGGTCGTCCGCGACGGCGACGGGGTGGGGGAGCGTGCCCATCTCCTGGGCGAGGCGCTCCGCACCGCCGGGGTGCGGGTGAGCATCGACGACCGCACCGACGTCGGCTTCGGCCGGCGGGCCACCAACTGGGAGCTCAAGGGCGTCCCCGTCCGCATCGAGATCGGCCCCCGCGACCTCGAACAGGAGCAGGCCACGGTGGTCCGACGCGACATCGAGGGCAAGGCCACCGTGCCGCTCAGCGGGCTGCCCGAGCACGTCGTCGCCCTGCTCGACGAGGTCCAGGACGCCATGCGGGAGCAGGCCCGGGCCCGACGGGAGGACAACACCGTCCAGGCGTCGTCGGTCCCCGAGGCGATCGAGGCGGCCCGCACCGGGTTCGCCCAGCTGCCCTGGCGGCTGATCGGCGAGGAGGAGCTGGCGGCGCTGAAGGCCGAGGCCGTCACCGTGCGCTGCCTCCAGACGCCCGACGGCGACGTCGCCCCGAGCGACGACGACCCCGACAACGTCGCCACGGTGGCCCGCAGCTACTGAGCCTCAGCCGAGGCTGACCGTCTGGGCCTTGGGCTCCGAGACGTTGCTCAACCGGAGCACGGCCCAGTGGGTCTGGCGCTTGTACTCGCCGACGGGGCCGACCTGGTTCTCCCGGCCGGACTGCCAGCTGGCGTAGGCCACCCGCAGGGCGCCGCCGGCGTCACGGAACGCGGTGAGGCCGCCGGGGCCGGTGCGGCCCGCCCCGCCGCCCTTCAGGAAGGGCGCCCGCTCGTCGACCGTGCAGGGGCCGGTCGGCGACCCGCAGCGGGCGAAGCCGGTGTTGTAGCGGGCCGTGTACCACTGCCCGGCCGAGTAGAAGAGCAGGTACGTCTTGGTCGCGGGGTCGTAGACCATCGAGGGGTTCTCGAGGAACGCCCCGGAGCCCAGGCGGCCGTCGTCGGTGCCGTCGTGCCAGGGCCGGCCCTGGCTCACGAGCGTCGTGGGCGTGGCGTTGGCGCCGCCGATGACCCGGCCGGCGCTGTCGAGGGGCACCACACCGATGTTGTCCCTGGTGCGGCTCAACGCCGCGAGCAGGTACAGCTTGCCGTCCGGCGCCCGGAACACCTCGGGGTCGAGGGCGCCGTGGCCCCAGGCGTTGGCCCCGGCATCGACCTTCTTGAGGCCGCAGTAGATCGGGTTGGCCTCGGGCCGGAAGGGCCCGACCGGCCCGCTGGCGGAGGCCCGGCCGATGCACTGGTCGTTGTTGGTGTCGGTCGCGCCGCTCCGACGGCCGGCGAAGTACGCCCAATAGGTCGCACCGATCTTCACCACCGACGGCGCCCAGATCTCCCACGCGTTCGGGTTGACCCAGGCCGGCCTGGTGGGCATGGCGTCGACCGGGTTGCGCGCCCACTCCTGCTGGCTGTCGGCCAGCGAGCCGGTGAACGAGCTGATCACCCGCACCGGCAGCTTCATGTTGTTGGAGGAGCCGTAGAGGTAGACGGTGCCGCCGTCGACGAGCACCGCCGGGTCGGCGTTGTCGAAGACGCTCGGGGCGTTCGGCACCTGGCGGATCGCCGGCCGGCCCAGCTCGGGGCCACAGGCGCTCGTGGCGAGGAGGAGCACGATCGCGCCGATGGCGAGCGCGGCGCGGCGGCGCGGACGTCGTTGGGTGCGGTGCATGGGTTCCTCCCCCACATCTCGGACAGGTCGTGGGGCGCCGGAAGCGTAGTCGTGGGCCTCCGGGGCCGGGACCGGAGGCCCCGCTCGGCGCCGACGAGGCGTCCGCCGCTATGCTGACGGGCCTCACCCGCAGAGGTGGGGCGCTGACCAGGCGTGGGCTTCGGCCCACGCCTTTTCTTTGGGCGAGCAAGTCTTCGGACGAGCACGGCCCCGAGCCGACGACGAGGAGGTGAACCGCAGATGACCGCAGTGGACGCCGTGCGCGCCCTCGCCGAGCCGGTGTGCGCCGCCGCCGGCATCGAGCTCGTCGACATCGAGATGGAGTCCGGCGTGCTGCGGGTCACCGTCGACCAGCCCGGCGGGCTCCCCGTGGGCGCCCTCACCCGGGTCACCCGGCAGATCTCCCGCCTGCTCGACGAGGACGACCCCGTCCCCGGCCGCTACACCCTCGAGGTCTCGACCCCCGGCCTGGAGCGCAAGCTCCGCACCCCGGCCCAGTTCCAGCGGGCCGTCGGCGAGACGGTCACCCTCCGGACGAGCACCCGGGCCGAGGGCGGCCCGAGCCGCGTCCAGGGCACCCTCGTGGCCGCCGACGACGCGGGCCTCACCCTCGCTCCCGACGGCGCCGGCCCCGACGACCCGCCCCTCTCCCTCCGCTACGACCAGGTCGACAAGGCCCGCACGGTGTTCGTGTGGGAGGCCGAGGGCAAGACCGACACGAAGACCCGACCCACCAGGAAGAAGGCAAGGAAGCCATGAGTCGCGAGCTCGACATGATGGAGGCCCTCCAGGCCCTGGCCGCGGACCGCGGCATCA
>CAYQGF010000161.1:0-7992 GCA_964416885.1 uncultured Iamiaceae bacterium | reverse complement strand
CCTCCCGGATCTCGGTCTCCATCCCGTCGAGGTGGCGCTGGCCCGACACCAGCATCGTGTTGAGGGCGGCGGTGGCGAGGAGCACGCCGAACACCATCACCAGGGCGACGGCGACGATCAGCCCGGTCGGGCGCGGCGCGGGGACGACCCGCAGGTCGGGACGGCCCGTCTCGGCCTCACGCCGGCCGGCGCGGGTCGAGGGGACAGCGGTGAGGGCAGCACGGGTCGCGGCCATGGTCAGGGGCCTTCCGGGGGGTCGGCGAAGGGCAGGACGGGGAGGGCCTCGACGGCCCGGAGGCGGGCGCTGGCGGCCCGCGGGTTGCGGGCCAGCTCGGCGGGGCCGGCGACCCACGGCTTGCGCTGGAGCAACCGGACCGTCGGCGTGGCCCCACAGACGCAGGGCAGCCCGGGCGGGCACGAGCAGGCCCCGTCGGCGGCGTCGCGGAACCGGGTCTTCACCATCCGGTCCTCGACCGAGTGGAAGGCGATGACCGCCATCCGGCCACCGGGGACGAGGGCGGCGAGGCCCTGGTCGAGGGTGCGGTCGAGGGTGCCGATCTCGTCGTTGACCAGGATGCGGATCGCCTGGAAGGCCCGCTTGGCCGGATCCCCGCTGCGCCGGCGGGCAGCGGGCACCGCGGACCGGATCGCCTCGGCCAGCTCGGCCGTCGTACGGGGCTCGACCTCGAGGATGCGGCGGGCGATCCGGCGGGCGAAGGGCTCGTCGCCCAGCTCCCGCAGCGTCCGTCCGAGGGTCTCCTCGTCGATGTCGGCGAGCAGCTCCGCCGCGGTCCGGCCCCGGCTCTGGTCCATCCTCATGTCGAGCGGGCCGTCGAGCTCGGGGCGGTAGCTGAAGCCCCGGCGGGCCCGATCGACCTGGGGCGACGACACGCCGAGGTCGGCGAGGACCGCGGTGACGTCGTCGATGCCCTCGGCGGCGAGCAGGTCGGCCAGCTCGTCGGAGCGGGCGTGGTGCAGACGCACCCGGTCACCGAAGGGCGCGAGCCGCTCGCCGGCGGCGGCGAGGGCCTCCCGGTCACGGTCGATGCCGACGAGCCGGAGGCCGGGGTGGGCGGCGAGCAGCAGGGCGGCGTGGCCCCCGAGGCCGAGGGTCAGGTCGACGTAGGTCCCGGCGGCGACGGCGCCGAGGACCGACCGGACCTCGGTGGCCAGGACCGGGACGTGGGCCTCCTCGGAGGCGATCGGTGGTGACATGACGGCGGCCATCCCTTCAGCTCCCCACCCGGGGGAGGCCGTACGTGGCCTGGACCATGGCGAGGGTCGCGAGGTGGTCCTGGACGGTCTCGGCCCGCTCGGCGGAGTCGTCGACCGGTCGCATCTCGACCCGGTCGCCGCACCCGACGAACTGGACCTCCGAGCCCAGCCCGGCGAGCGCCCGCAGCGAGTCCGGCAGCGAGATCCGGCCCTGGATGTCGGGGCGCACGTCGATCGTGTGCTCCCACAGCACGTCGAGGATGGCCCCCGGGTCGGGCTCACCGCCGGCGGCCAGGCTGGCGGCGACGCCCGCCACGTAGGCGTCGAAGTCGGCATAGGTCATGGCGGCGAGGCTCGGGCCCCGCCAGACGGTGGCCTTGCCGCCCTCGGCGAAGTGCGGCCGGTACGGCGCCGGGAGGACGACCCGGCCCTTGGCGTCGATGCCGTTGCGGTAGGCGAACGAGAACCGGGGCGGGGTGACCGTCGGCGCGACCGCGACGGTCGGAGCCGCCGCCGGTGCACCTACGTCAGTCGTCTCTACCTGCCCCATAGCGCTGCTGACGGTACGCCCCACCCTGCGTGTAGGTCAACCCACTTTGCGCCATTTTCCTGGGATATCCCCCCACCTTCCTCCAACTCGTGGACGGCGCGGCCCATTCCCGGGGCCCGCGGCCCGCTCGGCCGGTCAGCGCGGGAGGTGGGCGCGCAGGGCGTCGAACAGCACGTCACCGCTCTCGGCCACGGCCGCGGCCCGGGCCGCCACGTCGACCTCGGCGGCCCGCCGCTCGGCCGCGGGCAGCGCCAGGCAGGCGAGCAGGGCCGCCGGCTCCCACCGGAGCAGGGCCATGGTCTGGAAGCGGGCGCCGTGGCGGGTCCGACGCTGGGCCAGGCCCACCACCTTGCGCCCCGCCACGGTGACCTCACCGGGGCCGAGCCCGGCGAAGCACACCCGGCGGGACCAGGGCGTCGTCACCAGCGGGCCGGTGTGCACGGTGACGTCGTACCCGCCGACCGCCCGCAGGGCCGCGGCCCAGGCCTCCCCCAACCAGTGGGCGGCGACGGCCACGTCGTCGTGCCAGAGCGGGTCCCCCGGCGGCACCACCACGTCGACCCACAGCGCCCCACCCGCCTCCACCAGCACCGCCCCTCCCCCGCTGCGGCGCCGGGCGACCTCGACCCCCCGGGCCGCGGCCGCGTCGGCGTCGGCGTCCGACCAGGGCTGGGTGCTGCCCAGCACCAGGGCCGGCCGGTCGACCTCGTGCACCCACAGCTCCCGCCCGGTGCCGGCGGCCACGTCGCGGTCGTGGAAGGCCCCGGCCGACCCCCGGGACCGCCGCACCACCCATGCTCCCCCGGACACGGCTCCCCCGGTCACGGCCCCAGCTCGACGCGGTCGACGGTGAGCGCAGCCAGCCGGGCCGGGTCGGGGGACGGCGCCAGGCCGGGCCCGGTGGGCACCGGCACCCGGCCGTCGGGACCGGCGCCGACCTGGGGGTCGACCACGTCGGCCGCGAACACCAGCTCGGTCGGTCCGACCAGGGCCGGGCCGCCGACCTCGGGCCGGGCGGCGAGGCGACGCGCCGCGGCCCGGCCCACCCCGCTCTCGAGCATCCCGCCGACGTGGACCTCCCAGCCGGCCCGAGCGGCCCGGTCGGCCAAGGCGACGGCGGCGGCGTGGCCACCGACCCGGGCCGGCTTGAGGGTGAGCGCCCGACCGGCCCCGGCCGCCACCGCGGCGTCGAGGTCGGCCGGGCCGCCGACGCCCTCGTCGAGGGCGACCGGGCTGGCGAGGGCGGCCGTGACCACGGCCGAGCCGGTCAGGTCCTGCGCCGGCAGTGGCTGCTCGACGAAGACCGGCCCGAGCGCGTCGAGGGCCTGGAGCTCGGCGAGGTCGGTCGCCCGGAAGCTGCCGTTGGCGTCGACGGCGACGGCCAGGTCGGGGCAGGCCGCCCGCACCGCGTCGAGCGGCGCGACCGACCAGCCGGGCTGCACCTTGAGGACGACCAGTGCAGCCCCCGCCGCGACCGCGGCCTCCGCCCCGGCGACGACGACCCCGACGTCCGCCGCCAGGCCGACCGCGACCCCGAAGGCGACCGACGCCGCCCCGGCCGGCAGCTCCTCCCCCGCTCGCCGGAGCGCCAGGTCGAGCAGAGCGTCCCGCACCGCACCGACCGCCATCGCCCCGTCCGTCGGGTCGAGGTCGTCGGCCCCGGCGCCGGCGAGGACGGCCGGGACCAGTTCGGCCCGGAGCCGGGCCCACGCCCGGTCGGTCGTCTCGGCGACGTAGCCGGGGCGGGCCAGGGTGGGGCACTCCCCCCAGCCCGTCGTGCCGTCGGCCGCCCGCAACCCGACCAGCACCACCTCGCGGACATCCTCCGTGCCGTGGGCCGCGACGTGGGGTGCCCGCAGCGGCAGCCGCACCCGGTGGAGCGCGGCCCCGACCGGCACACCCCCGTCTCGTCCGGGCCGGGCGCTCACGCCGCGCTGAGGTACGGCTCCCAGTGGGCCGGTACGGCGTCGACCGCGGTGGTGACCCACAGGGAGCGGCACGGCGGGCCGGGCGTGGTCCGGAGGTGCAGGCCGGACTCCCGGAGGAACCGGTCGGCCTTGCGCAGGTTGCAGGGCCGACAGGCGGCCACGACGTTGTCCCACGTGTGGCCGCCGCCCCGGCTGCGGGGCACGACGTGGTCGACCGTCTCGGCCCGGGACCCGCAGTACTGGCACCGGTGGGCGTCGCGGGCGAGGACACCGCGGCGGCTGACGGTGAGGTGCCGCTGGTAGGGCACCTTGACCAGGGTACGGAGCCGGACGACCGACGGGACCGTCAGCGCCAGCCGCTCGGAGCGCAGCACGTCGTGGCCCTCGTGGACGACCTCGGCCCGCTCGGTGAGCACCAGGACGACCGCCCGCCGCCCGGTCACCACGCTGAGGGGCTCGTAGGTGACGTTCAGCACCAGCGCCCGGACCATGGGGACGAACGCTACCCCTGCTCCCGCCCCGCCCGGAGGGGTTTCCGCCGGCTCAGCCCGCGGGCTCGTCGAGGGTGGTGGCGCGCGTGCGACGGGCCCGGATGGCGAGGGCGCCGACGACGGCGACGATGCCGCCCGCACCGGCCAGGGCACCGACGGGGACGCCGCCGCCATCGTCCTCCCGGACGTGCACGCCGTCGTCGGTCCCGCCGCCGGTGCGCTCGGCCGGCACCCACTCCCCGCCCGCGGCGACGTCCTCGTCACCCGGGGCGTCGTCGTCGCCCCCGGTGCCGTCGGTCTCCGGAGCGGTGGTCGTGGTCGTGGTCGAGGTGGTCGGCCCGTCGGTCGTCGCGGCAGCGTCGGGAGCGGTGGACGACGGGCTCCCCGCACCGCCGGCGACCGGGTCGGCCGGGCCCGGCCCCGTCGCCCCCGGCGGCGGCGTGGTCCCCCCGTCGTTCCCGCCGGGCACCGAGCCGCTCGGGGTCGTGCCGCGCGGGGTGGAGCTCGGCGGGCTGGTCGCCGCCGGTGGCGGGGGCGGCGCGGTGGTCGGCGTCGTCGTCGGGCTCCGCCCGTCGTCGCACTTGGCCGGCCGGCTGTTGCCCCACGACCCGCCGCTGCCGTACCGCCAGGCCTCGATGGTCCCGCCGGCCGGTGCGGTGCTGCCTGCCCCGACCGGCGAGTAGGCGTAGCACCGGTAGTAGGCCCAGTAGCGGCTGCCGGCCTGGCTGGCCGGGCACCGCAGGCAGTCGGGGCCGTCGGCACAGCCGACGAAGGTGCCGTTGGGGTCGGTGATCCCACAGACGCCGCCCCCGAGGTTCCCCCCGTAGGAGTAGACCTCGACCGCGAGCCCGGCGGCGCGCAGCACGTCGAGCCCGCTGCCCCCCGGGGCGACGCACCGGGTGAACGTGCCGGAGGGGAACGCCACGACCACGAGCACCGAGGTGGTGGCGACCTCGCCCTCGGAGGTCACGCAGTCGACCCCGGCGCGGGCCTGGGCCGACACCGAGGCCTGGGCCGACACCGGGGCCGGTGCCACGGCCGCCGTCGCCGCGCTCGGGGCCAGCCCGAGGGCGACGACGAGGCCGCAGACGAGGCCACCCAGGAGCCGGCCCAAGCGGCCGGTCCCCGGGTCGGAGCGGGTCACCGGTCAGGCCGGCGCCGCGGTGGACGCCTTGTACTCGGCCGAACCGATGATCAGGTTCACCAGCCGCTCCGGGCTCACCCCGCGGCGCAGCTCGCCCCCCCAGAAGGCGATGTCGGAGCTGGACGGGTTCCGGCGCAGGAGGTCCCGGTAGGTGGCACGGACGAAGGCGCCCCGCCCCTCGGCGGAGAACACGAGCGCCCGGGCGATCGCCTCGTAGGAGCGCCCGGCGTCGAGCTGGGCCAGGACGAAGTCGACGTCGGTGCCCGACGCCGGCCGGCCCAGGGCATCGCGGTAGAGCGCCTCGGCCCAGGCCACGTCGTCGTCGAGGGCGGCGTTGACGTCGGCGTACTCGTCGCCGGCGAGGACGAGCGACCGGATGACCAGCCGCTGCCCCTGACGGACCAGGTCGCCGAGCACGGTCCGCTCCTGGGCCGTGGCCCGCCGGCCGAGCAGCTCCTCGATCATCCGGGCCGCGACCACCTGGCCGTACTCACGGGTGCCGACGAAGCGCTGGGCCAGCAGGGCCGGGGACATCCCGGCGTCGAACTGGCCGGCCCAGTAGGTCGCGCCACCGGGCTCGGTGAGCCGGTCGAGCAGGTCGACGTAGTAGGCCTGGGCGACCCGGAGGCTCCGCGACGCCGCCGGCTGGGAGCACCCACCGGTGGAGAAGACGGCCCCCTCGGCCGCGGCCAGGCCCTGGATGGCCTGGCTGGTGGCGAAGGTGTTGATGCCGAAGCCGTCGTTGGGGCTGCTGATGCGGCCGTCGGGCTGCTGGCGTCGGGTGAGCGCCCGGACCGGGGACGGGTAGGGCACGCCGGTCAGCCGGGGCTCGACCGCATCGCGCCAGCAGGTCGACCGGGGCCCGCCGAGGGTGCTGGCCATCAGCATGACCATGGCGGTCGAGTTGGGGTTGCCGTCGTCGTACCCACCGGCCCACTCCCCCGTCCAGACCTGGCCGAAGCCCAGCCCGGTGACCGCCTTGCGGATGATCGGGTCGGTCTGGGGCCGGCCCGCGGCCCGGAGCCCGATGACGACCGAGGCGGTGATGTCGGGGTCGAAGCCCTCGCCGGTGGGCGAGCCGGTGAAGTCGAAGCCCCCGTCGGGGTGCTGGGCCGCGCCGATGGCCGACACGAGGCCGGCGGGGATGGCCTCCCCGAGCAGGGCGAGCGCCCACAGGACGTAGGCCTTGCCACCGATCGGGAGCGCGGCGTAGTCGCCGCTGCCGGCACCGCCCTGGATGGCGGCGACGAGGTCGACCGGAGCGGCGCTGTCGTCGGAGGGGTCGAAGTCGGTGGCGTCGAGGCCGAGCGGCTCGGTGACGAGCACGACGACCTTGGCCGCCTGCTGGGCCTTGCCCTCGGCCGAGGCCCCGGCATCGCCCTGCACCGAGTCGACCCAGTCGTCGACGGCGTCGAGGGGGTTCTTGGGCGTGGCGCCCCCGGTGTTCACCGCCTCGACGGCGGCGCGGGCCTCGCTCGTGCTCCAGGTGGCGTCGGCCTGACCGGCGGCGGCCAGGGCGTAGATCGCATCGGAGGTCTCGAAGCCGGGGAAGCCCGCCAGCTCGAAGCCGCCGTCGGCCTGCTGCTGGTCGGCCAGCCAGGCGACCGCCCGGTCGAGCGCCGGGGTGGACACCGCTCCGGCGGGGGCGGTCGGCACCAGCGGGGCGACGAGGGCCCCGGCCACGGCGAGGGAGAGGAGCGCGAACCGGCGGGAACGGGGACGCAGGGACGGTGTGAGGGTGCGCGTGCGCAAGGGGGACCTCCTGTGCTCCCGAATCCTCGAGGAGCGGCAGAGCTGCGGGGACCGCAGCGGGAACAGGGGCCGGGCGAGCCGGCGGCAGGGCGGGTCATCTGGCTCACGGCCCGGGGGCCGCTCACAGCTGCGGGTCAGCGCCGGTCTCGCACCGGCTTCCCCCGTCGGCCCGGGTTGTCGGCTCCCGGGTGGCGACCGCTCGCACCATCCGGGGTTGCGAGCGACGTCTGCTGGCTGCGTACGTTACGAACGACCCGGCCACGGGTCAAAGGCCCCGAGTCGAAGGCTCCCCTTTCGTGTCCACCCCGCTCCACTCGGTGACCTGGCTGGTCTGGGCGGTGGCGGTCACGGTGTCGCTCCAGCTGGCCCGGAACCCGCTGCTGGTCGCCGTCACCCTGGCGGTGGTCTGGCTGGTGGTCGAGGTGCACCGCCGGCCCGGGGCGCTGGCCCGGGCCTTCCCGGTGCTGGTCGCCGTCGCCGTCGTGTTCGGGGCCCTGCGGGTCGTGCTGATCGGCCTGACCACACCGCTGGCCGAGGGGTCCGACGGGGCGCTGTTCACCCTCCCCCAGGTCACGCTCCCGACCGTGCTCGGGGGCTTCTCGATCGGCGGGACGGTGTCGCAGTCGGTGGTGCTCCAGACCGCGATCGACAGCCTGGTGGTCGTCGGGATCATGGCGACCTTCGGCGCGTTCAACGCGGTGGCGTCGCACCACGAGCTGCTCGGCGCCATGCCCCGGGCGTTCCACGAGCCCGGGCTGGTGCTCACCGTCGCCCTGGCCTTCGTGCCGTCGACGCTCGATGCCGCCGCCGCGGCGCGGGAGGCCGACCGCGCCCGCACCGGCGGGGCGCGGGTGGGGCGGGGCCGGACGGTGCGCCTGGCCCTGCCGGTGCTGGAGACCGGGCTGGAGCGGG
>CAYQGF010000160.1:0-8014 GCA_964416885.1 uncultured Iamiaceae bacterium | reverse complement strand
AGTCCGGCAGCCCCGACCTCCCCGCCTACGTCGAGCACCTGGCCGACCGGATCGGACCGGTGTCGCTGGTGGTCTGCCTCGACTCGTGGTCCCCGGACGACCGTCGGCTCTGGCTCACCACCTCGCTGCGGGGGCTCGTCCAGGCCCGGCTGCGCGTCGACGTGCTGCGGGAGGGCGTCCACTCGGGCCAGGCCGGGGGCGTCGTGCCCTCGTCGTTCCGGGTCCTGCGCCACCTGCTCGACCGCATCGAGGACAGCGCCACCGGCCGCATCCTCCTCGACGAGCTCCACACCGAGGTCCCGGCCGAGCGGCGGGCCCAGGTCGAGGCTGCGGTGGCCGCCGGCGTCGACGTCCGCTCCGAGCCGCCGTGGGTCACCGAACCGGTCGACGGTGACCCGGTCGACCTGCTGCTGGCCAGCACCTGGGCGCCCGCCCTGTCGGTCACCGGCCTCGGCGGCGCCCCGAAGCCGGAGGAGGCCGGCAACGTCCAGCGGGCCCACACCGAGGCCGCCCTGTCGCTCCGCCTGCCCCCGGGGGTCGACGCCGGTGCCGCGGCCGAGGCGGTCGAACGGGCGCTCACCACCGACGTCCCGGCCGGCGCCCGCGCCACCCTCACCGTCCAGTCGGCCGAGAGCGGCTGGGCCGCGCCCGCCACCGCCCCCTGGCTGTCGGCGGCCCTCGACGACGCCTCGACGAAGGCCTTCGGCCGGCCCGCCGGTGGCGTCGGGGTCGGCGGGAGCATCCCGTTCATGGCGATGCTCGGCGAGCGCTTCCCCGAGGCCCAGTTCGTCATCACCGGCGTCCTGGTGCCGGGCTCCAACGCCCACGGCCCCAACGAGTTCCTCCACGTCCCCACCGGCCGCCGGGTCACCGCCGCCGTCGCCGACGTCCTGGCCGCCCACCCGACCGCGACCCCTGACGCATCCGGGCGCTGACCGGCTCCTAGCCTCGCCGACATGGCCGGTGGAGGAGAGCACGGGGCGCGGGCGGTGCTCGCCACGACGGCCCTCACCGGCGCCACGGCCCTCGCCACGGGCGCGGCCTTCACCGTCACCGAGGCCGCGTCCCTGGCGGCCGCCGGCCTCCTCGCCGGCGCCGCGACCGTCAGCACCGGCCTGCTCCTCCTCGGCGGACGACGGGCCCGCCGCGCCGACGACGGGCACCACCCCTTCGGCGCCGGCCGGGAGCGGTACTTCTGGGCGTTCGTCGCCAGCATCGCCCTCTTCGGGCTGGGCGCGGTGGCCGCCGTCGCCACCGGCCTCCGCGCCGTCGATCGACCCGAGCCGCTCGTCGACCCGGTCTGGGCCTACGGCGCGCTCGGCGCCGGTGTCGTGCTCACGGGCACCGGCCTGCGCCTGGCGGTCCGGCGGGCCGACGCCGTGCGGGGCCGGTCGACGTGGCGGCACTTCGTCCACCATGCCCGCTGGCCCGAGCTGCCGGTCGCTCTGGTCGAGGGGGTCGCCGTCGTCACCGGCCTGGTCGCCGCCCTGGCCGCGGTCGTCGCCGCCGAGGTCACCGACGACGGGACCTGGGACGGCATCGGCGCCGTCGTCGTCGGCGGGCTGACGGGGCTGGTCGCCGTCGTCCTCCTCGTCGCCATGAAGTCGCTGCTGATCGGCGAACCGGCCGGCCGCAAGGACGTCGAGTCGATCCGGGCCGCGGTCGAGGTCGACCCCGCGGTCCGGGCGCTGATCCACATGCGGGCCCAGCACCAGGGCCCCGAGGAGCTGCTGGTCGGGATGAAGGTCGAGCTCGACCACACCCTGACCCTCCCGGAGGTCAGCGAGGTGGTGAGCCGCATCGAGCGCAACGTCCGGCGCACCGTGCCGGCGGCCCGGCTGATGTTCATCGAGCCCGACGTCGACCTGGGCCGACGGGCCGCGCCCGCCATCGGCGAGCACGTGCCGGGCCACGACGTCCCCGAGGAGATCCGGGCCAAGCGGAAGATCGAGGACGAGCGAGGGGCCCTCGGCGTCGGAATCCCGCTCGAGGCCGACGACCGCTGACACCGGTCTTGACGGGGCCGGGGAATACCCGACAAGGTAGATCGGCTTTCCATAGGAACACACCGACCCGTCCACGGAGGACACCGATGGCCGTACGCCTGGGCGCCGATGCCCCGAACTTCACCGCCGAGACCACCGAGGGGACCCTCGACTTCTACGACTGGAAGGGTGACAGCTGGGCCGTGCTGTTCAGCCACCCCAAGGACTTCACCCCGGTCTGCACCACCGAGCTGGGCGCCGTCGCCGGCCTCAAGCCCGAGTTCGACAAGCGGGGCGTGAAGGTCATCGGCCTGTCGGTCGACCCGGTCGGCAAGCACGGCGACTGGAGCCAGGACATCGCCGACGTCACCGGCAACGAGGTGAACTTCCCCCTCATCGCCGACGAGGACCACTCGATCGCCGAGGCCTACGGGATGCTCCCGGCCACGGCCGGCACCGACCTGGCCGAGGTCCTCACCGTGCGCTCGGTCTTCGTGATCGGCCCGGACAACAAGGTCAAGCTGTCGCTGACCTACCCGGCCTCGACCGGCCGGAACTTCGACGAGGTGATCCGGGTCATCGACTCGCTCCAGCTCACGGCCAAGCACCGGGTCGCCACCCCGGCCGACTGGAAGCAGGGCGAGGACGTCATCATCACCGGCGCCGTCTCCAACGAGGAGGCCGACGAGGTCTTCCCCGGCTACCAGACCGTCAAGCCCTACCTCCGCACGACGGCTCAGCCCAGCTGACCCCACCCCCTCGGGCTCCCCAGCGGCTGCGCCGGGCCGCCAGTCCTCCACCTCTGACCGCGCTCGGTCGCCGGTCTGGTGGAGGGCTGGCGCGCCCTCCTCAGACGGGGGTGGGGGCGGCGATGCCGGCGGCCAGGCGGAAGGCGGTCTCCCAGCCGGAGGCGGTGAGGCCCAACCGGGCCAGCGCGATCGCGGCGACCGAGCGGCGCTCCACCGCCGAGTCGAGCCCGGCGGCCTCGGCCCCCACCGCTTCGGCCAACGCCACGACCGCCGCCCCGATCCGGTCGTCGGTGCCGGCCACGGTCGCCCGCGCCTCGGCCAGGCGGGCCATCCCCTCCTCGGACCGGTGGTCCCGCACCAGCGCCAGGCCGGCCCCGATCGACGCGATCACCCGGTCGAGGTAGGTCGCCTCCGAGGAGGCGTCGACCGCGGCCGCAGCCTCGACCGCGGCGTCGACCTCGCCCCGCGCCGCGTGGATGATCCCCGCCGCACTGACCCCGAACGCCCGGCCGGCCGGATCGGGGGCCTCGGGCACCTCCCCCTCCTGCAGGGCCGCCAGGGCGAACGTCGCGGCCGCCTCGGCCTGGCCGAGCGTGCCGCGGACCTCCGACGACCGGACGTGGGCCAGCACCACGGCAGCCCGCTCCGGCTCCCCCACCTGCACCGCCAGGGCCAGGGTGGCCATGTCGCCGACCCCGGCCCGGCCCGCGCCCCGGCTCTGGTCGGCCGACTCCCCGACCGCGGCGAAGCCGTCCTCGACCCGGCCGCTCATGGCCAGCGCCCGGCCGTGGGTGGCGAGCGTGACCGACAGGCCCCAGGGGTCGCCCAGGTCCCGGAACGTCTGGGTGGCCTGAGCCGAGTGCACGACGGCGTCGGCCACCCGGCCCTCCCACAGCTCCAGCGAACCGACCAGGCCCCGCATCATCGCCGTGGCCCAACGATCGCCGTGGCCCGACGCGTGGTCGAGGATCTCGTCCGCCAGCGCCCGGGCATCGCCACGACGCCCCTGGCCCATCCGGACGAAGGCGAGCAGGCCCCGGGCCCACGCCCGGCCCACCGCCTCGTCGACCTCGTCGAACAGGGCCAGCGCCCGGTCCACCTCGGCCTCGGTGGCCTCGGTGTCGCCCTGGAGCATCGCCACCCAGGCCAGGTTCTGGGCCACCCAGCCCTGGCCCGACCGGTCGTCGGAGGCGACGAAGGCGTCCCGGGCCTCGCCCAGCACCGCGGTGGCGGCCATCAGGTCCGAGGCGAACATGTGCGACAGGCCGAGGAGCCGCAGCGCCTCGCCCCGGCCGCGGTCGTCGCCGTCGGCGGCGAAGCGGTCGGCGGCATGGCGCAGCCGGGCGAAGGCCGCATCGGTGTCGCCGACCCGCTGCTCGATCTCGCCCAACCGGAGCACGGCGGCGGCCTCGACGGTGCGGTCACCGGTGGCCGCGGCCCCGTTGAGGGCGGCCTCGGCGTCGTCGCGGGCACCGACCATGTCCCACCGGTCGGAGCGAACCTGGGAGCGGGCGACGAGGAGCCGGATCCGCCGGGCGACCGGCTCGGGGCCGGTCAGGGCGAGCGCCCGGTCGTAGGCCCGTTCGGCCGAGACCAGGATGTCACGCCGCTGCGCCCGCCGGGCCGACGCCGCCAGCCAGCAGACCGCCCGGTCACGGGCCCGGGCCGGCACCGCCGCCAGGTCGCCCATCTCGAGCTCGATCTCGGCCGCGGTGGCCCAGTGGTGGGCCAGCCGGTTGACCGTGGCGTCGTCGATCTCGGTGGCGGCGACGATGCGGTCCGGCGCGTTGCCGTCGTCGAAGTCGATGCCGGCCTCGACGGCGATGCGCTCCTCGACCCAGGCCGCGATGCCCGCGTGCCGCTTGGCCCGCTCGGCCTTCGGGAGGATGGCGTAGGCGACCTCCCGGGCGATCTCCGAGCGGAACCCCCAGAGCGCCTGGGTCACCTCGCCCGACGCCTCGGCCCCGTACGGGCCGTCGACCTCGAGCAGCTCGGCCGCGACCAGGGTCGCCAGCGCCTCGTCGACGTCGGCCTCGCGGTGGAGGTGACGGCCCATCTCCCGCAGGGCCACGACCGGGCCGCGACGGCCGATCACCGCGGCGTCGGTGAGGACCGCCCGCTCGGGGGGCGACAGGGCGTCGAGCCGGGCCGCGACGATGCCCCGCAAGGTGTCGGGCAGCCCGGGCCGCAGGGTGTGGCCCTGGTCGCGGTCCACCAGGGCCACCAGCTCCTCCAGGAAGAACGGGTTGCCCCCGGACCGGGCCAGCAGCTCGGCCCGCAGCTCGTCGGGCACGTGGCCGCCGTGCAGGCTGACCAGGAGCTCCCCGGCGGCCAGGTCGTCGAGCGGGTCGAGGTTGAGCACCAAGGTGTCGTGCCGGCCCGGCGGCGGCGCCCACTGGTCGCGCACGACCTGACGGGCGGTGGCCAGCACCACCAGCGGGCAGCGGGCCAGCCGCTCGAGCAGGGTCTCGACCAGCTCGAGCAGGTCCGTGTCGGCCCAGTGGACGTCGGAGAGCAGCAGCACGACCGGCCGGCGGCGGGCATGGCCCTCGACGAACGCGACGAAGGCGTCGACCGCCCCCCGCCGGGCCCGGACCGGGTCGCGGCCGTCGAGCACCGGGTCCCGGCCCATCAGGGTCAGGAGCCCGACGGTGACGGCGTCGAGCTCGTCGTCGGGGTGGTCGTCGCCGAGCGCCGCCGCCGTCCGCGCCCACACCGCGGCCCGGACCTCGTCGGGCTCGGTGCCGATGTCGACCTCGCAGTGGGCGTAGAGCGCCTCGGCCAACGGCCACCACACGTTGGCCTCGCCATAGGGGACGCACCGCCCGTCGAGCAGCAGGACGTCGCGCCCGGCCGCCATGCGCCCGGCCGCCTCCCGCACCAGACGGGTCTTGCCGACGCCCGTGTCCCCGACCACCAGGCCCACCAGCGCCCGCTCGTGACCGAGCGCGGCCCCGACGGCAGCGTCGATCAGCCCCAGCTCCCGGGTGCGGCCGACCAGGGGGGCGGCGTCACGGGTGGGGCGCTGGCCCGGTGGGAGCAGGGCGCCGGTGGCCGACCAGGCCTCGACCGGGGCGTCGCGGCCCCGGGCGGTGAGCAGGCCCCGGCTCTCGAAGGCGATGCAGTGGGCGGTGAGCGAGTGCGTCGTCGGCCCGACCAGGACCTCGCCGGGGCGAGCCGCGGTCTGGAGCCGGCTGGCGGTGTTGACGACGTCGCCCATCGCCGTGGTGGCGCCACCGGCCCGCAACGCGCCGACCAGCACCTCGCCGGTGTTGACACCGATGCGCATCTGCATCCGGGGCCCGCCCCGACCGGGGCGGGCGGCCATGACCGCCAGGGTCTCCTGCATCCGCAGGGCGGCCCGGACGGCCCGCTCGGCATCGTCCTCGTGGGCGACCGGTGCGCCGAACAGGGCGAGGATGCCGTCGCCGACGATCTTGTCGACCCGGCCCCCGAAGGCGGTGATGTCGGCCACCAGGCGTTCGAACCACGAGTCGACGAGCCGCTTGACCCGCTCGGGGTCGAGGGTCTCGGAGAGGGTCGTGAACCCGACGATGTCGGCGAACAGCACGGTGACGACCCGGCGCTCGTCGACGGGCCCGCTGGTCGGGTGGCCGCACTGCGGGCAGAAGCGCGCCCCAACCGGAACCGGCCCTCCGCACCGCGTGCAGTCCACGTGATGAAGCTACTGCCGGGCCGGCCCCTCCCGGTCCCTCGGAAACCGGTCAGCCCCCACCGTCGGGCGCGGCAGCCCGGGAAGAACGCGTCTCGGGACCGGGGGCGACGGGTAGGGTCCTCCCGGCGTGGCCGGCCCCCGACGACCACGCGGCCACCCCCGACCAACGAGGTGCCCATGACCAACGCCGCGCCGACCGCCGCGCCCACGATCGTGGCCCGAGCCGACAAGGCCACGAAGTACTACGGGCGGGGCGACACCGCGGTGTGCGCCCTCGCCGAGGTCGACGTCGCCATCGAGGGCGGCCGGTTCACCGCCATCATGGGCCCGTCGGGCTCGGGCAAGTCGACGCTGATGCACTGCCTGGCCGGCCTCGACACCCTCACCTCGGGCCGGGTCCTGATCGGCGACACCGACCTGTCGACCCTCAACGACAAGCAGCTCACCCTGCTCCGCCGGGAGCGGGTCGGGTTCATCTTCCAGGCCTTCAACCTGATCCCGACCCTGACGGCCAAGGAGAACATCACCCTCCCGGCCCTGCTCGGCGGGCGCGACACCGACACCGCCTGGTTCGACGAGGTGGTCGCCACGGTCGACCTCGGCGACCGGCTGAGCCACCGCCCCAGCGAGCTGTCGGGTGGCCAGCAGCAGCGGGTCGCGGTGGCCCGGGCCCTGGCCCAGCGGCCCGAGATCATCTTCGCCGACGAGCCCACCGGCAACCTCGACTCCCGGGCCAGCACCGAGATCCTCGGGTTCATGCAGGCGGCGGTCCGCGACGGCGGCCAGACCATCGTCATGGTCACCCACGAACCCTCGGCGGCGGCCTACGCCGACCGGGTCCTCTTCCTGGCCGACGGGCGCATCGTCGACCAGATGGAAGCGCCCACCGAGGAGTCCGTGCTCGACAAGCTCAAGTCGCTCCAGGCCTGAGGCCGCCGATGTTCAAGGTCGCCCTCAAGAACATCCTCGGCCACAAGCTGCGGACCCTGTTCACCGCGGTCGCGGTGGCGCTCGGCGTCGGCTTCATGGCCGGCACCTTCGTCCTCACCGACACCGTCTCGTCGAGCTTCGACACCATCTTCACCGAGGCCTACTCCGGCCTCAGCGCCCAGGTCCGGGGCAAGACCGCCTTCGAGGCCAGCTCCTTCGACGGCGGCGACCAACGGCCCGACATCGACCCGGCGCTGGCGCAGACCGTGGCCGACGTCGACGGGGTCGACGCGGCCGAGCCGGTCGTCCAGAGCATCGGCGCCGTGCTGGACGCGGACGGCAAGCCCCTCAACCAGGGCGGCGCGCCCTCCTTCGGGGCCAACTGGACGGGGAACCCGGCGATCGACGTGTTCACGATCGAGGAGGGCCGCGCCCCCTCCGGTCCCGACGAGGCCGTCGTCGACAGCACCCTGGCCTCCGCCGGCGACCTCGCCCCGGGCGACGCCATCTCGGTCCAGACGCTCAAGGGGGTCGTCGACCTCCAGCTCGTCGGCATCATCAAGTACGGCAAGACCGGGAACCTGGGCGGCGCCTCGTTCGTGATGATGGACACCCCCGCCGCCATCGAGACCTTCGGCTTCAACGGCAAGGTCCAGGGCATCGCCGTGGTGGCC
>CAYQGF010000159.1:0-8027 GCA_964416885.1 uncultured Iamiaceae bacterium | reverse complement strand
AGCCCGGCGTTGGACCAGCCCCACCCGCCGTCGGGCTGGAGCCAGGCGTGGCAGCCGTCGCCGACCTGGTGGCGCCCGACCTCGAACGGGACGTCACGGGGGCCCATCAGACCGTCTGGGCCCGGGACCAGTACTCGGTGCCGGCGACCACGAAGCGGACCATGCCCCGCTCGTCGGACCGCCTGATCACCGACACCCAGTAGTCGACCTCGGCGGCGCCGGCCGTGCGGTGCAGGAACGACTGGTACACGCCGCGCACCACCCGCCGCTGGGCCTCGACCGACTGGAGGAGCGAGCGGGCGAGGTGGCCCCGGCTGGTCCCGGCGGCCAGGCGGCCCGACCAGTAGGTCACGTCGGCGGACGAGGCGGCCCGGCCGATGGTCAACGGGTAGAGGCGCTGGACGAAGCCGGCCGGCGTGCCCCCGCCGGCGGCGTACACCTCGGGGGTCGCCAGGAACCGGGCCCGCACGGTCGGCAGCGTCACGGTGCGGAGCTGGTCGGCCCAGAAGGCCCGGCCGGCGGCGTCGGGGGCCCGGCCCAGCAGGTCGGTGTAGAGGGCGGCGGCCAGGCGGGACCGGCTCTCGGCCGAGCCGACCAGCGAGGTGGCGAACCGACCGGCCGACATCCCCCGCTCCCGGGACGCGACCCACGAGGTGAGCCCGCCGGTGTCGGCCTCCCGGCCCAGGACGTCGCGGTAGGACTGCCGGACCCACAGCTCGTCGGGCGTGTAGGGGTCGTCGGCGCAGCGGCTCCCGGCCGCGTCGGTGCCGGTGCGGAACTCCCACGAGAAGGGGGTGACCGGCTGGCCGTCGGCGTCGAGCAGGGCCGAGGTGACATCGGCCCGGTACCAGGTGCACGGGGCCAGGTCGGCGGCGGGCTGGACGTCGATGGTGTGGATCCCGGCATCGGCGCCGTAGGGGACGACGCGCGGGTAGCCGGCCGCCGTCGCCACCGGCACGGACGTGTCGCGCTCGGTGAGGGTCATCGCTCCGACCGGCAGGGTGTCGGGGACGCCTGGTCCGCCCGGACGGTGGTAGGGCACGGCGTAGGTGAGCGACGCCGCGACGCGGGTGCGGGCGCCGCCCCGGCCCGGGGCCGAGCCCGGCAGGTGGTCGCGGGCCCACCCGCCGGCGGGGATGCGGCGCTGGCCGGGCGCCGGGTACGTGATCGACACCTCGGTGGTGGGGTCGGCGCCGGTGAGGCGGGCCCACATGTCCTCCCACTGGCCGGCGATGGCCTCGGCCGCGTACTCGACGCCGCCCGGCGCCGTCACCATGTTGTTGGCCATCCACGGCATGGCGGCCAGCACGCCGCCGAGGTGGTCCGGGACCCAGCTCGACTCGGCCGCGTACACGATGTCGATGTAGGTCTGGCCGAAGCCGAGCTGGTCGGCGGTGACCCCCTGCTGGCCGGCCTGCTGGAAGGCGGTGAGGAGGTCGCCGACGTTGGGCAGGGCGGGGGGAGGCCCTCCGGGCGCGTCGTGGATGCCGATGGCGACCAGGTCCATCACCAGCTCCTGGCCGCCGCCGTCCTGGAACGCCGACAGCTCCTCGGGCAGGTAGTACTCGTCGAGGTCGGGGCTGTAGGGCTCGAACAGCCAGTCCCACACCTCGTCGCCGGTGCCGTGGGCCACGACGCCCATCAGGTGGGCGATCTCGGCCGCGCACGGCCCGGTCGGCCGGGTGAGGTCGCCGCAGGAGGCCTTGGTGCGGATGATGTCGGCGTAGATGTCGGTGAAGCGCTGCCAGTGCGCCTCCTCGCCGTAGACGTTCCCGGGGCCGTAGCCGCCGTCGGGGAACCGGGCGCCGGAGCGGACCTGTGCCAGGTTGGCTCGCAGGAGGGCCTTCAACGCCGGGGTGTCGACCCGGTCGACGGCGGAGATGGCCATCCAGGCGTGGGTCGTCATCCCGGCGGCCCCGGCCGGGTTCGACCACGCCGGGGCCAGCACGGCCAGCAGGGCGACCAGCAGTCCGGCCGCGAGCGTGCGCTTCGTCATGGGTCCCCCTTGGTCGTGAGGGGGCGAACCTACTCCGGGGTGGTGACGGCCCGGTGGCCGCCGGGTGTCCGGGGCCGGCTCGACAGGTGTCGGCCGCCCGTCGAGCCCGTCAGTCGACGGCGACGAGCTCGACGTTGAGGGTGGCGCCGGTTGGCGTCTGGTAGGAGACGGTGTCGCCGGCGACGTGGCCGATCAGGGCCTCGCCGAGCGGGGAGCCGGGCGACATGACGTCGAGGTCGTCGTGGCGCTCCTCGATCGAGCCGAGGAGGTAGCGCTCGGTGTCGTCGTCGCCCTCGTAGCGGATGGTGACGATCGAGCCGGCGGCGACGGTGCCCCCACCCTCGACCTCGACGATCTCGGCGTCCTCCAGGATGGCGTGGAGGTGGAGGATGCGGCCCTCCATCTTCCCCTGCTCCTCCTTGGCGGCGTGGTAGTCGCCGTTCTCGGAGAGGTCGCCGAGCTCGCGGGCCGCTTCGATCTTGCGGGCGATGTCGACCCGGCCGCGGGTGGTCAGGTCGTCGTACTCGGCCTTGAGCCGGTCGTAGGCGGCTTGCGAGAGCTGGGTCGTCTCGGGCATCGAACGAGGCTAGCGACCTCGCTCGGTCTATGATCCAGTCCGTGACCCGTCGGCCCGACCCGATCGCGATCATCGCCTAGCGCACGCCGCAACCCGGTGTGCGCCTCGACCGTCTGCCCAGGGGCAGGCGGTCGTTTCGTTTCCAGGACCAGTTCAGACAGGACGAGGAGAGCAGTGGCCCATCGCGTGGCAGTCATCGGAGGGGACGGCATCGGCCCGGAGGTCGTGGCCGAGGCCCTCAAGGTCGTGCGGGCGGCCGGGGTCGAGCTCGACACGACGGAGTTCGACCTGGGCGGCGCCCGCTACCTGCGGGACGGCACCGTCCTGCCCGACGACGTGCTCGACGAGCTGCGGGCCTACGACGCCATCCTCCTCGGCGCCGTCGGCACCCCGGACGTGCCCCCGGGCCTGATCGAGCGGGGCCTGCTGCTCAAGATGCGCTTCGCCCTCGACCAGTACATCAACCAGCGGCCGTTCACCGACCCGGCCCAGGGCATCGACTTCGTGGTGATCCGGGAGAACACCGAGGGCACCTACGCCGGCGAGGGCGGCTTCCTCCGCAAGGACACGCCGCACGAGATCGCCACGCAGGGCTCGGTCAACACCCGCCACGGCGTCGAGCGCTGCGTCCGGTACGCCTTCGACCTGGCGATGACCCGCCGCAAGCACCTCACCCTGGTGCACAAGACCAACGTCCTGACCTTCTCGGGCGACCTGTGGCAGCGGACCTTCGAGGAGGTGGCGGCCGAGTACCCGGAGGTCACCACCGCCTACAACCACGTCGACGCCGCCTGCATCTACTTCGTGCAGGACCCGGGCCGTTACGACGTCATCGTCACCGACAACCTGTTCGGCGACATCCTCACCGACCTCGGCGGCGCCGTCAGCGGCGGCATCGGCCTGGCCAGCAGCGGGAACATGGACCCGACCCGCACCAGCCCGTCGATGTTCGAGCCCGTCCACGGCTCGGCCCCCGACATCGCCGGCCAGCAGAAGGCCGACCCCGTGGCCGCCATCCTCAGCGCGACCCTGATGCTCGACCTGCTCGGCGAGACGGCGGCCGCCGAGCGCATCCGCAAGGCCTGCGCCACCGTGGTCTCCGCCCGTGGCGCCGACGCCTCGACCCTGTCCACTCCCGAGGTCGGCGACGCCGTCGTCTCCGCCCTCTAGATCCCGCCCGAGAAGCCGGAGCAACTCCCATGCCGATCACGCCCACCGAGAAGATCTGGATGAACGGCGAGCTGGTGCCGTGGGACGAGGCCCGCGTCCACGTCCTCACCCACACGCTCCACTACGGCATGGGCGTCTTCGAGGGCATCCGGGCCTACGAGACCGCCGACGGCCCCGGCATCTTCCGGCTCACCGACCACATCAACCGGCTGTTCCAGTCGGCTGCCATCCTCGGCATGGAGATCCCCTACACGGTCGAGGAGATCATCGCCGCCACCAAGGAGACCGTGGCGGCCACGGGCCTGGGCGGCTGCTACATCCGGCCCATCGCCTACTTCGGCTACGGCGAGATGGGGCTCAACACCATCCCGTGCTCGGTCGACGTGTCGATCGCCTGCTGGCCGTGGGGCGCCTACCTGGGCGACGACGCCCTCACCAAGGGCGTGCGGATGAAGGTCTCGAGCTGGACCCGCCACGACCACAACACCATGCCCCCGGCGGCCAAGACCACCGGCAACTACGTCAACTCGTCGCTGGCCAAGGTCGAGGCCCTCAAGGCCGGCTACGACGAGGCCCTGATGCTCAACAAGCACGGGCTGGTGGCCGAGTGCACCGGCGAGAACATCTTCGTGGCCCGTCACGGGAAGCTGATCACCCCGCCGCTGTCGTCGGGCGCGCTGGAGGGCATCACCCAGTCGACGGTGTCGACCATCGCCCGCGACCTGGGCTTCGAGGTCGTCGTGGGCGATCTGGCCCGCTCCGACCTCTACATCGCCGAGGAGATGTTCGTCTGCGGCACCGCGGCCGAGGTCTCGGCCGTCGCGTCGGTCGACGACCGCGCCATCCCGGTGCCGGGCCCGATGACGCTCGCCATCGGCGAGGAGTACCACCGCACCGTCCGGGGCCAGGTCGATCGGTACAAGGACTGGGTCGAACATGCCGGGTGACGACCCCGGCCCCACCGAGGCCGCGGCCCGGCGCCCGGCCGGTGCCCCGGAGGCGGTCGACGTCTTCGACACGACGCTCCGCGACGGCGCCCAGTTCGAGGGGATCTCGCTCACCGTCGACGACAAGCTGCGCGTCGCTCGGCAGCTCGACGAGCTGGGCGTCCGTTGGATCGAGGGCGGCTACCCGCAGGCCAACCCCAAGGACGCCGAGTTCTTCGCCCGGGCGCCCCACGAGCTGGAGCTGGAGACGGCCGAGCTGGTGGCCTTCGGGTCGACCCGCAAGCCGGCCGGCAAGGTCGACGTCGACCCCACCCTGAGGGCACTGGTCGACGCCGGCGTCGGCACCACCTGCATCGTCGGCAAGAGCTGGGACTTCCACGTCACCGAGGCCCTCGGCACCACCCTCGACGAGGGGGTCGCGATGGTGGGCGAGTCGGTCGCCTTCCTCCGGGGCGAGGGGATGCGGGTGTTCTTCGACTCCGAGCACTTCTTCGACGGCTACCGGGCCAACCCGGCCTACGCCCTCCGCGTCCTGGAGGCCGCGGCCCAGAACGGCGCCGAGTGCGTCGTGCTGTGCGACACCAACGGCGGCTCGCTTCCTCACGAGGTCCAGGCCGCGGTGGCCGAGGTCGTGGCCTACCTGGGCGGCGACGTCCAGGTCGGCATCCACACCCAGAACGACTCCGGCTGCGCCGTGGCCAACACCGTCGCCGCCGTCGTCGGTGGCGCCACCCACGTCCAGGGCACGGTCAACGGCTACGGCGAGCGCACCGGCAACGCCAACCTGATGACCGTCGTGCCCGACCTCGAGCTCAAGCTCGGCATCCGCTGCCTGCCCGAGGGGCGGATCGGTCGGCTCACCGCCGTCAGCCGGCACATCGCCGAGCTGGTCAACCTGCCGCCGCACCCCGCCGACCCCTACGTCGGGTCGTCGGCCTTCGCCCACAAGGGCGGGCTCCACACCTCGGCCCTGGGCAAGGTCGGGGGCGCCAGCTACGAGCACATCGACCCGGCGGTCGTCGGGAACCACACCCGCGTCCTGGTGAGCGACCTCGGGGGCCGGGCCGGCATGGCCATGAAGGCCGCCGAGATGGGCGTCGAGCTCGACGGTCCCGCTGCGGCCGCCCTGACCGAGGAGCTCAAGCAGCGCGAGGCGCTCGGCTTCGTCTACGAGGCGGCCGACGCCAGCCTGGAGCTGCTGATGCGGGCGGCCGGCGGGTGGCGCCAGCCGTACTTCGACCTGGAGGGCTACCGGGTCACGAGCTACCACCGCAACGCGGTGCGGGGCGGCGTGCCGATCGCCGACGGCGAGCAGATGGTCGACACCGAGGCGTCGGTGAAGGTCCACGTCGGCGACGAGCGGCTGGTGGCCATCGGCGAGGGCAACGGTCCGGTCAACGCCCTCGACCACGCCCTGCGCACCGCTCTCAACGGCCGGTACCCGGCGCTCGGGCGCATCAAGCTGATCGACTTCCGGGTGCGGGTCCTCGACTCGTCGTCGACCACCGGCGCCGTGGTGCGGGTGCTCGTCGACTCCACCGACGGCGACCGCACGTGGACCACCATCGGGGTCGACGCCAACATCATCGAGGCGTCCTGGCAGGCCCTGGTCGACTCGATCGTCTTCGGCCTCCTCCACACCGACGGCTGATCCGCTCGGCCACCGCCCAGGTCACCTCGGGGGCGGTGGGCGCGGTCACTGGCAGCCCTCGCCGGGGACGGGCGTGATCTGGGCCCGGCCGTCGACGATGGCGACGTCGTAGGTCGGGATGCGCTCGAAGAGGTAGTCGCCGGCGAGCAGTTCGCGCTGGCTCTCGGGCGGACGGCCCTCCAGCGTCTCGAAGTCGGCGACCGCGGCGGTCAGCTCTATGCGGTCGTAGCGGCAGTCGTAGGGGTAGTCGTCGAAGGTGTCGGTGCTGGTGGCGACCAGGACGAAGAAGCCGACCCAGGCCAGGGTGACGAGGGTGCTGATGGCGCCCAGCACGATGCCGGCGATGGAGAAGCCCCGGGACCGGCCGCCGGGGGCGGCGTCGTCATCAGCAGTCGGGGTCCTGGAGGAAGCGATCGGCGTTGCAGATCCCGTCCGCGGGGTCGGAGTTGATGCCGTCGTCGTCATCGGGGTCGGGGTCGGCGGTGCCCTGGTTCTCGGTGGGGGCCGGCTGGTCGGTCGTGGTGCTGAAGCTGCCGCAGTCCGGGTCCTGGAAGAAGCGGTCCTCGTTGCAGACCCCGTCGGGGGTGTCGGAGTTGACCTCGCTGGCCCCGAGCAGGACGACGCCGAGGAACGCCAGCGAGACCAGCACCGCGAGGGCGCCGGTGATGATGCCGCCGATCGCCATGCCGCGGCCGGTGCCGCCGAGCCGCTTGGCCCGGCTCATGCCGGCGATGCCGAGCGGGACCGCCACCAAGCCCATCGGCCAGAGGCACAGCAGGGAGATGATGCCGACGACGAGGGCGGCGGTGGCCAGCCCGTTCGAGGCGACCGGCCCGGGCGGCGGGTACGCGCCGGGCGCCGGGGGCGGGAACCCGCCACCGCCGAACCCGCCCGGGGGTGGCGGTCCACCGAAGCCGCCGGGAGGGGGAGGCGCACCGAAGCCCCCCGGGGGTGGGGTGCCGAAGCCCCCCGGCGGGGGAGGGGGCGTCCCGAAGCCGCCGGGCGGGGGAGCGCCGGGGGTGGGCGGCTTGGTGAGGTCGGGGCCCCCAGGGCCCGGGGGCGGAGGTGGGAACGACACGGGGATGCCTCTCGTCGACGGGCTCGACGGCCCGGATCGGGCCGAAGTTAGCGTTGTCGGTATCCTCGCCGTCGATGGCTGCTCCCGAGTACGTCCCCGTCGACTCGCTGGCCCGGCTGCGGGCGTACCGCTCGAACCCCTGGCGGCCCGAGCCGTGGATGGCCGACCGGCCGGGGGAGATCGAGGGCGAGCAGCCCCGGGGTGACCGCTTCGGTGCCCCCGGGCCCGACCTCGGCTTCGCCCTCAAGATCGCCTCCTCCTTCCACGGCCGCCTCGTCCTGGCCGAGGGGGAGGACGAACACGACGTGGTCGGTGGGTGCGTGGCGGTCGCCATGAAGCGGTCGTCGCTGTTCGGCCGGGCGCCGGTGGTGCACGACCTCACCGTCGCGTTCACCGTGTGGGGCTACCTCGACCCGGCCCCGGCGTCCGACCTGGTCGACCTCCGGCGTCGGTGGTTCGAGGGGGTGGGCCACGCCGCCCACCACTACGTCGAGCTGCGGGCCGTGGTCGACGCCGTCCCCGACCGCACCCTCCTCCTGACCCCGGCCCAGGTCGCCGAGGCCTACGGGGCCGACTGGCGCAGCCTCCTCGACCTGCCCTCCTGACCG
>CAYQGF010000158.1:0-8030 GCA_964416885.1 uncultured Iamiaceae bacterium | reverse complement strand
AGCACCGTCGCCGACCTGGCCCGCTGGGTCGGCGAGCTGCTCGCCCCGACCCTGCTGGCCCCCGAGACGGTCGAGGCCGCCCGCTCGGTCGCCTTCCCCGGGCTCGACGGCCTGGTGCCCGGCTACGGCAAGCAGTCCCCCAACGACTGGGGCCTGGGCTTCGAGCTCAAGGGCACCAAGGACCCGCACTGGACCGCGCCCGACGGCGACCCGGCCACCTACGGGCACTTCGGGCGCAGCGGCACGTTCGTGTGGGTCGATCCGCACCGCGAGGTCGGGCTGGTGGTGCTGACCGACCGCGAGTTCGATGCCTGGGCCAAGCCGCTCTGGCCGGCGCTCTCGACCGCCGTGCTGGCTGCCCTCGACGCCGCCGCTCCGCCCGGCTGACCTGGGCCAGCCGCCCGAGTCACCCGGGCACCGGGTATCGACAACCCCTCATCACCGCCCCCGCCCGGCCGATGGACCGTCATGGCTCCCTCGTGCCTGGCGCGTCCCGTTGCCACGCAGCAGTCCCCGGCCGGAGCCGGGCGCTGACGTGCTGCCGGAGCTGCGCGCCCGCCGGGCCCTCTCGTCGGTCGGGATGCGGGCCGACGTCGCCCTCGAAGGCGTCGAGAGCGTCAACAACGAGGTGTGGATGACCCCGGACATGGTCGTGCGGGTGAGCTGCCGGCCCGACCAACGGCTCCGTCGGGAGGCCCAGCTGTCGCAGGTCCTGCCCAACGCCATCGGCTACCCGCCGGTGCTCGGCTACGGCGCCGAGATGGGAAGCGAGTGGCTGGTGCTGGGGCGCCTCCCGGGCGAGCCGCTCAGCCGGGTGTGGCCCGGGCTGAGCCAGGCCCAACGTCGCCAGGCCATCCGGGACCTCGCCCACCGGCTCCGCCTGCTCCACGCGACCCAGGTCCCGGCCCTGGCGCCGCTGCGGCAGCTCCCCCAACTGCTCGACCCGGCGCCGTCGGGCACGATGGCCGTCGCCCGGCTCGTCGTGTCGATCGACCGGGCATCGCGGCTGCCCCACGTCGACCCTCGGTTCGCGTCCGAGCTGGCCGAGATGGTGCAGAACCTGGCCTGGTGCCTGGAGCCGTTCACGTCCCGCACCCTGATCCACGGCGACCTCAGCTTCGAGAACCTGCTGTGGAACACCGAGGAGGGCCGGTTGGAGGCGATCCTCGACTTCGAGTGGGCCCGGGGGGCGCCCCGCGACCTCGACCTCGACGTCTTCCTCCGCTTCTGCGCCTACCCGGACCTCCACGTCCCCACCTCCTACGCCGACAGGACCCACGCCGAGGACTACCGGGACGTCCCCTACTGGCTGGCCGAGGACTACCCCGAGCTGTTCTCGGCCCCCGAGCAACTCGACCGGTGCCGGCTGTTCGCCATCGCCTGGGACGTCGAGGAGCTGCTCACCTACCCCCTGACCGTCGACGCCATGCGGCTCGACGACCGGCACCCCTACTGGCGGCTCCACGCCATGCTCAAGGGCGACTCCCACCTCGACCGCATGGACACCTCCACCTCGGCGTAGGCCCGCGTCGGCAGGGTGTCGCGAGTTGGTGTCTGACACCAAGTGCGCGTGCACCTGCGGGCCGTCAGTCGAGCTTGCCCCAGGACTCGGGGGGCGCGGGCTGGCGGCTGGAGGGGAAGTCCTCCAGCGGGCCGGTGGGAGTGGCGTCCCAGCGGGCGAAGGTGAGCGGGGTCTGGAGCCAGACGGTGAGCAGGTCGGCCACGGCCTCGATCGAGCGGACGTGGGTGCGCTCCCAACCGTGGCTGCCGTCGAGCCCGAAGGCGACCAGGGCAGCCCGGGTGCCGGCGCCCGCCTCCAGGGCGGCGGCGACGTCGGAGCGGTAGAAGCGGAAGACGTCCCGGGCGAAGGGGATGTCGTGCTCGGCGCACAGCCGACACAGCCGCCGGGTGAGGTGGTAGTCGAACGGTCCGGTCATGTCGGCCATCGGGATGGTGACGCCGTCCTCGATCGACGCCTGCCCGGGCGCGCACACGGCGTTGTCGACCGAGATCATCTCGGCCACGTCGGCGTCGAGGCCGTGGCTGGCGCCCTGGCCGATCTCCTCGGCGATCGTGACCAGCAGCGACGCCCGGTGCGGGAGGACGATGGCCCCGTCGACGACGGCCCGGGCCGCGGCGAGCGCCGCGGCCACGCCGGCCTTGCCGTCGAGGTGCCTGCTGACGACGTACCCCGACGGGGTGACCTCGGGGGTTGCGTCGAGGGCCACGAAGTCGCCGACCCGGATGTCGAGGGCCTCCAGCCCGGCCCGGTCGTGGACCTCCTCGTCGACCCGCACCTCGACGTGCTCCCAGCCGACGCCCTGGGTGTCGACCTCGTCGCCGAAGGCGTGGCCGCTGGCCTTCAACGGCATGACCGTGCCGGTGTGGGCGCGGCCGGGGTCGTCGCCCAGGATGCGGGCCCGGGCGCCCTCGGCGAAGCGGGCGCTGAAGGTGCCGACCGGCACGACCTCCAGGCGGCCGTTGTCCTTGAGCGCCCGGACCATGCACCCGATCGTGTCGGCGTGGACGACCAGGGCGCGGTCGATGCCGGCGGACCGGCCCGGCAGCTCGGCCTTGAGCGAGCCTCGACGGGTGAGGGTGAACTCCAGGCCGAGGTCGGTCAGGACGTCGCCGACCAGCTGCATCACGGCGTCGGTGCGGCCCGCCGGGCTCGGGGTGCGGAGCAGCTCCAGCAGGAGGTCGATGGTCCACGGGCCGTCGAAGGGCAGGGGCCGGACCGGGCTCGGGACGTCGGTCATCGCTCCGCCCCCTCGGGGGCCCAGGCCCACGGGAGGCCGGGGCTGGTGGGGAACAGCAGGTCGACGAACGCCGCCGCGGTGGGCTGGGGCTCGTGGTTGGCCAGGCCGGGCCGCTCGTTGGCCTCGATGAAGACGTAGTCGGGCGCGGTCACGTCGGGGACCAGCAGGTCGATCCCGGTGACGGGGATGCCGATGGCCTCGGCGGCAACGACGGCGACCCGGCGCAGGTCGGGGTGGACCTGGGCGGTGACGTCGTGGATCGTCCCGCCGGTGTGCAGGTTGGCGGTGCGACGGACCCGCAGCCGCTCGCCCACCGGCAGGATGTCGTCGAGCGCCCACCCGGCCTCCTCGACGGTGGCCTCGGTGACGTCGTCGAGCGGGATGCGCGACTCCCCGCCCGTCGCCGTCGACCGGCGGCGGCTCTGGGCCACGACCAGGTCGCGGACGGTGTGCTCGCCGGTGCCGACGACCTCGGCGGGCCGGCGGACCGCGGCGGCCACGACGCGGCCGTCGATCACGACCAGGCGGAGGTCGTCGCCGGGCGCCCGCTGCTCGATCAGCACGTCGGGGCAGTGCTCGCCGGCCCGGTCGAGGGCAGCATCGAGCGCCTCGGGACCGTCGACGCCCACCGTGATGCCCAGGCCCTGCTCGCCCCGCACCGGCTTGACCACCACGTCGCCGACCTCGGCCAGGAACTCCAGGTCCTCCTCGTCGAAGGTGGCCAGCCGGCCCGGGGGCACGGCGATGCCGGCCTCGCCGACGATGCGGCGGGTGAGCCGCTTGTCGTCGCAGCGGCTCATCGCCACCGCGGTGGTGAGCTCCGACAGCGACTCCCGGGTGACGATCGAGCGGGCGCCGTGGGTGAGGCGCAGCTCGCCGGCCTCGGCGTCGAGGACGTCGACCCGGATCCCCCGGCGGGCGGCCTCGTCGGCGATGACCCGGGCGTAGGGGTTGAGGTCGTCGACCGTCTCGGGGACCCCGGTGAACAGGGGCTCGTTGATGGCGTTCTTGCGCTTGACGCCGTACACCGGCACCCGCTCGAACCCGAGCTTCTCGTACAGGGCGATGGCGGCAACGTTGTCGTGCACCACCGAGAGGTCCATGTAGGCGCGGCCTCGGTCGCGCATGACGTCGGCCAGGGCACCGACGAGGGCGGCGCCGACACCGGGCACCGAGCAGCCCGGGTCGACGGCCAGGCACCACAGGCTCGAGCCCAGCTCGGGGTCGGAGAACAGTCGGTGGTGGTCGACGCCGGTGACCGTGCCGAGCACCTCGCCCGAACCTCGGCGGACAGCGACGAGGTAGGTCACGTGCTGGGTCTCGGCGTGGTTGCGCCCGATCACCTCGACCGGGGCGGGCACCATCCCGCAGCGGACGTAGGTGCGGTTGACGGCCTCGGCGTCGGCCTCACCGGCGATGGCCCGGACCTCGACGCCGGAGGCGTCACGCCGGACGTCGACACCACGGCTGAACCGGAGCCGGTAGGTGAAGCTGGGGTCGATGAACAGCTCGTGGGAGTGGCGGGCCACCAGGACGTGCGGGTCACGGGGGTAGAGGCAGATGTCGCGGCGCCCGGCGACCTCGTGGTGGAGGGCCTCCGCCAGCCGCTCGGCGTCCGGGAAGGTCTGGCCGAACACCAGCCGGCCCCACCCCATGTCGAGGACGACCTCGGGGTCCATGGCGTCCTGGATGTGGGGCGGCGGGGTGTCCCACGGCGTGGTGGTGATCGACTCGGCGTGGCCCCAGCCGTCCTCGACCGGGCGGCGGGCACCGGCCGGGGCGCTCCCCGGGTCGGCGGCCGGCAACTCGTCATCCGGAGGTCCGGCGGCGTACCCGCTGCGCTCGGTCACGACCGAGCCGACGTCTCGCTCGCTCATGCCGCCGGTCCGGTGACGTCGTGGGCCTGGAGCCACATCTCCAACAGCCCGAGCTGCCACAGCTCGTTGCCCCGCAGCGGGGTGAGCCGGCCGTTGGGGTCGGCCAGCAGGGCGTCGAGGGCCTCGGGGGCGAACAGGCCCCGCTCCTTGGCCGCCGGGGCGTAGAGGGCGTCGCGGACCAGGTCGAGGTACGGCCCCTCCAGGTGGGTGAGCGCGGGCACCGGGAAGTAGCCCTTGGGCCGGTCGATCACCTCCGCGGGCACCACCCGTCGGGCCGCCTCCTTGAGCACGCCCTTGCCGCCGTGGGCGGTCTTCAGCTCGGGCGGGCAGGCGGCGGCCAGCTCGACCAGCTCGTGGTCGAGGAACGGCACCCGGCCCTCCAGGCCCCAGGCCATCGTCATGGTGTCGACCCGCTTCACCGGGTCGTCGACCAGCATCACCGTGGTGTCGAGGCGCAGCGCCCGGTCGGTCCCCGTGGCGGCGCCGGCGGCCCCGAAGTGGTCGGCGACGAAGCGCCCGCTGGGGTCACCGGGTGCGGCGCCGGGAGCCAGGCCCCGCACGGCGTCGGGGCCCCGGTCGAAGAAGGCCTCCCGGTAGGCCGCCACCGCGCCGTCGAGCTCCTGGGCCGCCGGCTCCATCATCGGCGGGTACCAGTGGTAGCCGGCGAACACCTCGTCGGCGCCCTGGCCGGACTGGACGACCTTGACGTGCTGCGAGACCTCCTGGCTCAGCAGGTAGAAGGCCACGCAGTCGTGGCTGACCATGGGCTCGCTCATCGCTACCACGGCGTCGCTCAGGGCCGGGAGCATGCGGTCGGCGCCGACCCTGATCTGGTGGTGGTCGGTGCCGAAGCGCTCGGCGACGACGTCGGAGTACCGGAACTCGTCGCCGGCGACGCCGTTGACCGCCTCGAAGCCGATCGAGAAGGTCTGGAGGCCCTGCTGGCCGGCCTCGGCGAGGAGCCCGACGATCAGGCTGGAGTCCAGGCCGCCGGAGAGCAGGCAGCCGACCGGGACGTCGGCCACCAGGCGGCGCTCGACGGCGAGGCGGAGGGCGTCGAGCACGGCGTCCTCCCAGTCCCGCTCGGTCCAGTCGGCCCGGTCGGCGTCACGGGTGAAGTCGGGGCGCCAGTAGACGTCCTCGGTCCGCCGGCCGTCGGGCTCCAGGGCCACCAGGGTGGCGGGCGGGACCTTGCGGACGCCCTCCAGGATCGTGCGGGGCGGCGGCACCACCGAGTGGAAGGTCAGGTAGTGGTGGAGAGCGACGGGGTCGATCCGGGTGTCGACGTCGCCCCCGGCGAGCAGGGCCGGGAGGGTGGAGGCGAAGCGGAGCCGGCCGGCGTTCTCGCTGACGTAGAGGGGCTTGATGCCGAGCCGGTCCCGACCGAGCAGCACCCGGCCGGTCGTCGGCTCGACCAGCGCGAAGGCGAACATGCCGTGGAGCCGCTCGACGAAGCGGTCACCCCAGCGGTGGTACGCCTTGAGCAGCACCTCGGTGTCGCTGTGGGAGGCGAACCGGTAGCCCATCCCGGTCAGCTCGGTGCGCAGCTGCTCGTAGTTGTAGATGCAGCCGTTGAAGACCACGGCGAGGCCGAGCTCGTCGTCGACCATGGGCTGGGCGCCGGCGTCGCTCAGGTCGATGATCCTCAGCCGGCGGTGCCCGAGGGCCACCCGCCCCTGCGCCCACGTGCCGGAACCGTCCGGCCCCCGCCGCTCCATCGACTCGGTCATGACGGCCACCGCCGCCGCATCGGGCACCCCGCCGTCGAGACGGACCTCACCTGCGATTCCGCACATGGTGATGGCCCCTACCCGCGCACTTGGTGTCAGACACCAACTCGAGACTCAGGCGGCGAGCGGCAGGCGGGTGGCGGTGGCGAGCTCGGCTTCGGCCCAGGCCAGGACCCTCCGGAGTGCCGGGTCCGAGCGCAGCCGCGCCCTCGCTCGGCTCTCGGCGCAGACCTCCGCCCGGCGCGACCGGGGCCCGAGCCCGTCGACCAACGTGGTCCGCAGGTGGGGGTCGGACGACCGGGCCGCCAGCAGCACCATCAGCGTGCGGGCCATGCCCTGGTGGCTGATGGGCTCGTCGGGCCGGGTGAGGTCCTCGACCGCCAACCCGCAGTCGATGATGCGGCGCACCTGGCCGATCGACAGAGCGCTCCCCGGGAGGCCGGCCCGGACGGTTGCCCCACCATCGCCCTCGTCCCCCTCGGTGAGGGCCACGAGCGTCGCCACGCTCCCGCCGAGGCCGCTCATCACCGGCTCCAGGTCGAGGAACGGCGGAACCGGGCGTCGGCCCAGGTATGCCCGGTAGCTCGACCAGCGGTAGTCGGCGGGAGACGTGACGCCCGGCAGGTCCAGCGGGTTCCGGTGGACGTAGCGGGTCGCCCAGAGGAGGTAGGCGTCGGTCTCGACGGGGATGGAGTGGAACCGTGCCCGGAACAGCGGCCCGTCCCGTTCCCAGCGCCAGTTCGTCCGGCGGGTGTAGAGGCTGGAGAGGTGCTGCATCGCCACCGACAGCGCGCCGGGCTCCGGCTCACGGGCCATGAGATGGAAGTAGTTGCCCATGAGGCAGTAGGCGAGCATCGTCACCCCGTACTCCTCGTGGATCGCCGCCAGCCGCGCCCCGAACTCGAGGCGGTCGGCGGTGGTGCGGAACACCGCCTGACGCCCGGCGCCCCGGTTCATCACATGGTGGATCCCGCTCTCTGATCCTCGTCTCGGTCCTCGTCCCATCCCGCCATGGTGACGAGGGGGTGTGACAACGACGGTCGCGAGTTGGTGTCTGACACCAAGTGCGCGTCAGACCCCGTCGAGGGCGGTGTGGACGGCGGTGAGGACCTGGTCGGCGGTGTCGGTGCGCCAGCCCTCATCGTCGACGAAGAAGAAGTCCCGGACCTGGCCCCGGATCTGCTCGCCCAACAGCGAGGTCGGGTCGCCGTGGTGGTGCAGCCAGTTGTCGGCCCGGAAGACCGTCACGCCCTGGGTCGGCTCGTGGGTCCCGACCTCCAGGACGAAGGTGGCGACCTCGACCGGCCGGTCGGCGGCCCACTCGTCGAAGCCGACGCCGAGCAGGCCGTGGTCGACCGACCCGCTGCGGTCGGCCCGGTAGACCTGCTCGGGGTACCAGGCCGCGCCCATCTCGGCCGCGGCCTCGTGCTCGTCGGCGGTCTGGAACACCGTCAGCCGGCCCAGCGGCCCGAGGCCGGTGTGGACGTCGAGGGCGACGGCCTGCTCCGCCTCTACCAGCTCCCGGGCCCACACCTGCTCCATGGTGCGCCGCGACCAGCTCGCCCCCTGGCCGCCGAACTGGACCCCGCGGGGGTGGCTGTACTGGCCGCCGCTGATGGTGCGGAAGGCCACGTCGTCGCCGACCTCGGACCAGAAGGCCAGCA
>CAYQGF010000157.1:0-8063 GCA_964416885.1 uncultured Iamiaceae bacterium | reverse complement strand
GCCCGGGGCGCAGCGCCGAGAGCCCGGTCGTGCCCGCCCCCCGGAGCAGGTTGATCAGCACCGTCTCGGCCCGGTCGTCGAGGGTGTGGCCGGTGGCGGCGTCGGGTCCGAGCACGGCGTGCCGGGCGGCCCGGGCCCGGGCCTCCAGGTCCGGCCCGTCGGCCACGTCGACCCGCTCGGCCCGGAAGGCGGCGCCGTACCGTTCGGCCGCGGCCGCGACGACGTCGGCCTCGGCGGCCGAGCCGGGCCGGAGCCCGTGGTCGACGTGCACCGCCGTCACGTCGCAGCCGGCCGCCGTCGCCAGCACCAGCAGCGCCAGCGAGTCGGCCCCGCCCGACACCCCGACCGTCAGCTCCTCCCCCGCCGCCGGGAACGTGCACCGCCCCAGCAACCCCTCCACCGAGCTAGGCGGCGGGTTCGACGGCGCCGACGCGATCGAGCCAGGCCTGCGGGTCGCGGATCTCGCTCATGGTGGGGAGGTTGGCCGGGTCCTCCCAGGCCCGGTCGAGCTGCGCCGGGCCACCGGCGGACTCGACCACCTCGATGAACCTCTCGCCCTGCTCGTACTGCTTGAGCTTGGCCTCCAGCCCGATCAGCTTCTGGACGACCTTGACCACCGGGCTGGAGTTCTGGCGCCGCTGGCGCAGGACCTGCCCGAAGCGCACCGCGTTGGGGATCTGGTCGGCGCCGGCCCGGTCCATGGTGACGTCGCCGTGCCCCTCCAGGAGGCTCATCAAGCCGCCGATGTGCTCGAGCAGGTCGCGCTGGGCCGACGTGCTGAACAGCGCCGCCAGCCCGCCCTCGTCGAGCGGGTTGTTGCCCTTGCGGACCTCCTCGGCGGCCCGCATCACCGCGTCGAGGAGCTGCTTGGGGTCCTCGTCGACGGCCGAGACCATGCCGTCGACCAGCCCGAGGAAGTGCTCGCGCATCCACGGGATCCCGGTGAACTGCATCCGGTGGGTGACCTCGTGGAGCGCCACCCACTGGCGGAACTCCCGGGGCGGGAAGGCGAACTTCTTCTCCAGGGCCAGGATGTTGGTCCCCACGTAGTGGACGAGGTCCTGCTCCTCGGGGTCCTCGTCCTCGATGACCAGCAGGTCGTACTGCCCCAGCACCCGGCCGGACATCCAGCCGAGCAGGGCGCCGACCTCGGCCCCGGCCACCCGGCGGGCGACCGGTGCGACCAGGCCGCCGCCGACCTTGTCCTCCAGGCGGGCGGTGACCGGCTTGAGGAGCCGCTGGAACGAGGCGATGTTGGCCCGGATCCAACCGGCCCGATCGTCGACCCGGGCGCGGGCGGGGCCGGCCAGGCTGGTGAGACCGGTGGCCGCGGCCACCTGGGCCTCGGCCAGGGCGGTCAGCTCGTCGAAGTCAGCGGCGAGCGAATCGGCGTGGTACGAGCGGTGGAACGGGTCGGTGCCGGCCGCCCTGACGGCGACGCGCTCGGCCAGCTCCCAGTCGACCGCGGGGGGAGCCACGGGGGTGGGCGCCTCAGCTCCGCCGAGCGTCGCGCGGCGGGTACTTGGGCCGGACGACGGAGCGGAAGTAGGCGACGACCAGGGTCAGCGTGGCCAGGACGACCCCTCCGGCCAGCCCCACGGCCATCCAGAAGGTCCAGATCGGAGCCTCAGCGAACATGCCCCGATCCTAGGGGCGCCCGGGGGGCCTGCCGAATCGGCTGCCCCGCCCCGCGCTACGCGATGTTCCGGCCCCGGGTGCGGAGCATGACCGTCGGGTGGTGGAGCGAGCAGTGCTCGGTGTCGTTGTAGACCGAGAGCCGGGTCTCGCACCCCTCCTCGGCGCAGACCCGCGGCCCCGACCCCGCGGCGTCTCGGGCACGGGAACGGGAGCGGGGCACGGCTCAGCCCTCCCCGGCCAGGAGGTCGGCGACCCGGGCCTTGAGCGCGTCGGGCACCTCGTCACGACACTTGTGGGCGATCACCTGCTTGAGCTCGGCCTGGAAGTCGAAGGCCTCGAAGCACTCGCCGCAGGCGGTGAGGTGCCGGGCGATCACGGTGCGACGGCTCTCGGTGAGCTCACCGTCGAGGTAGGTGTAGAGCTCGTGGAGGGCGTCGTTGCACCCGTCGGAGAGGGGGGCTCCCGGCTCGGCTGACGTGTCGTCGGAGGGCATGGGTGGCGTCTCGGGTCAGTGGGCCCGCTGGGGCTGGCGGCGGGGTGGGGCGTCGGGGTCGGCGTCCTCGTCGGCGAGGCCCCGCGACCGGGCGAACTCGAACAACGCCTTCTGGAGCCGACTTCTTCCCCGGTGCAGCCGGCTCATGACGGTGCCGATCGGGATGTCGAGGATCTCGGCGATCTCCTTGTAGGAGAAGCCCTCGACGTCGGCCAGCAGCACGGCCAGCCGGAACTGCTCGGGCAGCTCCTCCACCGCCTGCTTCACCTCGGCCTCGGTGAACCAGTCCATCAGCTCGTCCTCGGCGCTCCGGCCGACCTGGGCCGCCTCCAGCCCGCCGAGGCGCCGGTACAGGTAGACATCCTCGGACTCGTCGAGCTCGGTCTCGTCGGGCCGACGCTGCTTGGCCCGGTAGATGTTGATGTAGGTGTTGGTGAGGATGCGGTAGAGCCAGGCCTTGAGGTTGGTGCCCTCCTCGAAGCCGCCGTAGCCCCGATAGGCCTTGAGGTAGGTCTCCTGCACCAGGTCCTCGGCGTCGGCCGGGTTCCGGGTCATGCGGAGGGCGGCCGAGTAGAGCGACCCCATCAGGGGCATGGCATCGTCGGCGAAGCGGGCCTGGTCAGCCACGGGACACCATCCACGGACGCATCGGACCGCCCACGCTAGCCGGCCCTTACGACTCGAAGTCCTCGGAGAGGCCCTCGACGAAGCGGTGGAAGGCGATGTGGTCGGAGGAGAAGGTGCGGCGCTCGCCGTCGGGCCCCTCGACGACCACCGTGTCCCCGCCGATGGCCTCGGTGACCTCGACGGGGCGCCAGCCCTCCTCGTACAGCAGAGCCCGGAGCTCGGCGAGCACCGGGTCGTCGCCCCAGCCGGCCATGCCTCGACCTTAGGGCCCGGTGCGTCAGGCCGTGGGGTGGACGGTCACGGTGTCGCAGCCGTCGGCGCCGTCGGGGTCGACGACGGCGCGCCCTTCGGTGACACCGGTGTCGTCGACGACCGCGACGGCCTCGTCGCCGACCGGGCCCGGGACGGTGGAGAAGTAGGCCACCACGCCCTGCGACGGGCGGTAGAGGGCCGGGGTGTCGCGCCCGTCGCAGTCCCAGTCGCCCAGGACCAGTTGGCCCGCACTGCGGTCGCCGCCGACCCGGAAGTCGTAGGTCCGGGGCTCGACGTCGTCGGACGTCAGCCGGAAGCTCATCACCTGGCCGTTCCACACGACCGGCACCGGGCAGCCGTCGCCGTTCAGGTCGCCGTGGAGCCGTTCGGCGCCGGGGGGCACCGGCAACGGTGCGAGGTCCGGGCAGGAGGGGGTGGCCAGGACGTCGCCGTCGGGCCGGCCGCGAGCCCAGAGACCGCCGCCCGCCGCTGCGGCGAGGAGGGCGACCACGCCGACCAGGGACAGGAGCGGGCGGGCCCGTCGGGGCCGCTCCACCGGCCGCGGTGGACGGGGCCCGAAGGCCCGGGTGCCCCGCCGCTCCTCCTCACCACCGGCATCGTGGGACGGGACGGGGGCCGACGCCACGACGGCCGGCGCCGGCCCGGGGAGGACGACCTCGTCGGGTGCCACCGCGGCGCGGAGGGCTCGGGCCAGGTCCTCGGCCCGGGCCGGGCGGTGGGCCGGGTCGCGGGCCAGGGCGCCCTCGACCACGGCGGCGAGGGCCGGGGGCACCCCGGGGACCTCGTCCAGCCGGGGGTGGTCACCCGCCTCGGCCGCAGCCAGGATGGCCCGGACGTCGGGACCGGCATGGGGCAGGCGTCCGGCCAGGCAGAGGTAGGCGACGACGCCGAGGCCGTAGACGTCCCCGGTGGGACGGGGCCGGCCCGTGGCCACCAGCTCGGGGTCGACGTAGCCGGCGGTGCCCTCGACCTCGTGGTGGGAGCGGTCGCGGTCGCGCCCGACCAGCCCGTGGAGCCCGGGGCCGAGGTGCTGGGCCACCCCGAAGTCGCCCAGCACGGGCTCGCCGTCGGACGTGAAGAGGATGTTCGCCGGCTTGACGTCGCCGTGGAGGACGCCCCGCCGGTGGGCCGAGCCGAGGGCGTCGGCGACGGGGGCCAGCACGGCCACGGTCGCGCCGGGGTCGAGCCGGCCCCTCTCGGCGAGGAGGTCGTGGAGCGACCCGCCCCGGGCGAGCGACATGACGATGGCGACGTCGGAGCCGGCGTCGAGCACGTCGATCACCCGGACGATGTGCGGATGGTCGAGGTCGGCGAGGATCGCCGCCTCCCGGCGCAACCGGTCGGCCGCCTCGGGGCCGGCCGCGGCCTGCGCCCGCTTGACCGCGACCTCCTGGGCCACCGGGCCCTGACGGGTGGCCCGCCACACCGCGCCGGTCGTCCCCCGGCCGACCAGGGCGTCGAGGCGGTAGGGGCCGACGAGGTCCACGGGCCGGGAGTACCCGGGGCTCCTCGACGTCAACCTCCACCGCGGTACGCCCGGCCCCTGACGCAGCCCGGCGGATCGGGCAGGCTGGGGCCGTGACCGTCCGCCGTCGCCCCCCGCCCCCGAGCGACGGCGTCATCCGCCTGTCGCGCCGCCACGTCCTGGTGGCGGGGGCCGCGACGGCCGTGCTCGCCGGCTGCGGGGGTGGCGACGGCGGCGAGGACCAGGCCGGCTCGACCACCGGGCCCGCGACCACGGCCACGACCACCGAGCCGGTGGCCTGCGTCCTGAGCCCCGAGCTGACGGCGGGGCCGTACCACCTCGACGGCCACCTGGCCCGCGTCGACATCACCGAGGGGAGGCCGGGCGTGCCCCTCGATCTGCGCATCCGGGTCCTCGCCTTCCCCGAGTGCGCCCCGCTGGAGGGCGCCGCGGTCGACATCTGGCACTGCGATGCCGGCGGCGAGTACTCCGGCTTCGAGGGCAACAGCCTCGAAGCCACCCAGACCGGGGGCACCAACGAGGAGCGCTTCCTCCGCGGCGTGCAGCTCACCGATGCCGACGGGCTGGCCACGTTCCGGACCGTCTTCCCCGGCTGGTACGACGGGCGCACGGTGCACATCCACCTCCAGGTCATGGAGGGGGGCGCCCTCGCCACGACCTACGAGGGCGGTCACATCGCCCACGTGGGCCAGGCCTTCTTCGACGAGGACCTCACCGCCGAGCTGCTCGGGACCGATGCCTACCTGGCCCGCACGGGCGACCGCACCACCAACGACGAGGACTCGATCTTCGCCCAGGCCGGGCCGGGGGCGATCATGACGATGACGCCGGTCGGCGCCGCCGAGGACGGCTACGTGGGCGAGCTCACCTGCATCGTCGACCCCGACGCGACCCCGGAGCCGGCCCCGCTCTTCTGAGGGCCCCGCCCGCCCGCGGCGTGGGCGAGGGCGGCGACGACCGCGGCCACCGCGGGACGGGCCACGACCGACCGGCGGGTGACGGCCAGCAGCTCCCGGGTGACCTCGGGCGGGGCGAGCGGGCGGACCTCGACGTCCGCCACCCCGGACCGCACGCCGAGCCGGGGCAACAGGGCGACGCCGTGGCCGGCGGCGACGTGTTCGAGGTGCAGCAGGAGGTCGTCGGTCTGCCAGCGGACCCGGGGCACGAAGCCGGCCGCCTCGCAGGCCCGGCGCACCGCCAGCCCGCAGCTGACCTCCTCCGGGGCCACGATCCAGTCGTCGTCGGCCAGGGCGGTCAGCTCGACCGGTGCCGACCGGGACCGGCGGCCGGTGCCCGGGCCGAGGGCCGCGTGCCCGACGGGGAGGACCGCGACGAGCGGCTCGACCAGCAGCGGTGTGACGTCGAGGTCGTCGCCGAGCACGAGGGGCGCGGCGTCGTAGCGGTCGACGACGGCCAGGTCGACGGTGCCCCGGTCGAGGTGCTCCAGGCTCCGGTGGGGCTCCTCATCGATGACGCTGAGGTCGAGGTCGGGGTGCTCGGTCCGCAGCCGGGAGCGCACCGGGGACACCAACGCCGGTGCCGCGGAGGGCACCGTCGCCACCCGGAAGGGCCCGGCGACCGCGCCCCGCACCCGGTCGAGCTCGGCGCTGGCGGCGGCCAGGGCCTCGAGGACCCGGTCGGCGTGGTCGACCAGCGCCAGCCCGGCCGCGGTGAGCGTCGCCCGACGGTCGGCCCGGTCGATCAGGGCCACGCCGGTGTCGCGTTCGAGGGCGGACAACTGCTGGGAGACCGCCGAGGGGGTCAGCCCGAGGCGGCGCGCCGTCGCCGCGATCGTGCCGCACCGGGCCAGCTCTCGGACCATCCGCAACCGGTCGACCGTCAGCGGGTCCCGTCCGGGCCGGGCCCCCCGATCGCCCGACATCACCCGCGTACGCGAGGTGCCAGGCACGTCGCGTACGGACCTGGCGCGCTCACTCGGCGCCCTGGTGCGATCGGGTCATGGCGAAGATGCCCGTGGCGTTGGCGGCGTCGAAGGCCAGGTCGAGCCGGCCGTCGTCGAGGCGGTCGCGGGAGATGAGCTCGAAGAACGAGCCGGGGACCTCGCGGACCGCGACGTCGCCCTCCAGGGTCGGGAGCGCCCGCTCGACCGTGGCGGCCCGGTGGGCGGTCTGGCGGACCCGGCCCGACGCCGACACCTCGACGGTGGCCTTGACCGGTCGGCCTCGCCGCCGTTCGTCCTCGGCGACGGCGGCCACGTCCTCGACCCGGTCGGTGCAGTGGTTGCAGGTGGTGCCCTCGGTGGCGATCCAGGCCATCTCGGCCGACTCGGCGAGCAGGACGTCGTGGTCGCGGTCGGTCGGCAGGTCGTGCTGGCGTCCGAAGGCCCGGCGGAGGGCGTCGACCAGGGCGGCGGCGTCGGCACCGGGGAGGGCGTGGTCGGCAGCCAGGGCGTCGAGCCGGGCGCGGGTGGCGGCGTCGAGGGGGTCGGTGGACGTGGCGAGGACCCGGGTCACGACCTCCTGGAACGCCGGGCTGAACGGGTCGGGGTGGAGCTCGGAGACGAACCACTGCGGCACCGCCTCGGGCCGGTCGAGGTGGGCGTAGGCGTGGCCGGTCATCCGCAGTCGGGGGAGCGGGTAGGTGGCGTGGCGGGCGTAGCCGAGCGGTTCGAGGATGCGGGTGACCTGCTCGATGCCGGGCGGAAGGGCACCGGCGGGCCAGGCCACCGTGCGGACGGCGGCGTGGTCGAGGACGACGCCCCGGCCCGCGGCGCGCTGGTCGGCGGCGTACGCCGCGGCCGACGGGACGACCGCCATCAGGTCGGCGTAGAGGACGACGTGCAGGGCGAGGGAGATGTCGGCCCGCTCGACGACCCCGGACGGGCGCGAGGGGCCGGGCCCGTCACGTCCGTCGGGGGGCAGGGCGATGGTGGCCAGCACCTCGTCAGCGGCCCGGGCGCCCAGGGCCCGCCGGACGACCTCGGCCGCCGCCGCGCTCATGCCACCGCCTCCTCGGCGAACAGGCGACCGGTGGTGGTGCCGAGCAGGTCGGCGAGGGCGACGTCCTCCTGGCGGAGGAACCCGGCGGTGGGCACCTTCCCCTTGGCCACCAGCTCGACCACGCCGCACGCCGACGCCGCGGTGGTCCACGAGATGGCTCGCCAGCGCCGGCCCGCGACCTCGATCGGGTGCCACGCCCGCACGTGCTCCTTGCGGGTCAGCCCCTCGGGCCCCTGCCCCTCGACCGCGGCGTAGAGGTACACGACGTCGTCGTCGACCGGGGGCTTGGCGGTGACGAGGATCTCGCCGGCCAGCTCCCGCCGGTCCCGCAGGCCCAGCTCGTCGAGCAGGAAGCGGATGGCGGCGCAGTGGCCCGGGTACCGCATCGACTTGTAGTCGAGGTGCCGGACCCGGCCGTCGTAGGTCTCGCACAGCGTGCCCAGCCCCCCGGAGGTGGCGAAGGCCTCCAGCCGCGCCCCGCCGATCACGACCGTCTCGATGTCGGCCATGGCCGGGACCATCTGCCGGTGGCCGTCGCGGATGACCTCGCAGTCGTTGATGTACTCGTTGATCACGCCCTCCGGCG